>CATILC010000001.1 GCA_949516455.1 Flavobacteriia bacterium
TCTTCCGGGTGAAAGCGGATCATGCCGATGTGTTCGCTCGATTTCAGCCCCACATTTTCCCAGGACTTACCGCCGTCGCAGCTCTTGTATACTCCATCACCGTAGGCCACACTTCTCTGGTTATTGTTCTCGCCGGTGCCCACCCAGATCTCGTGGCGGTTGTGCGGATTGATGGCCACACATCCCGTGGAAAAACTCTTCTCTCCGTCGAAGATGGGCGTCCAGCTCGTCGCGTTGTTCGTGGACTTCCAGACACCAGACGAGGCCGTGGCCAAATAAATGATGTTGCTGTTCTCAGGGTCCACAGCCATATCTGCGATCCTGCCTGAGGTGAGTGCAGGACCCACACTTCTCCACTTCATCGATGAAAGGCTCAAACCTTCATCCTGGGCAGGAAGCGACTGGGAATTCAGGGAAAAGGCAATGATCAACAGTAAAGCAGACAGGTGTCTCATAAGGCTTTGTGATTTGGTTTTTCGCCCTTGCAAGTCTGCACAACAGATCGACAAAAGCAGCAGCAAGTTACATTAGGATGGACACAAGAATGGCGGCTGTTCTGACCGGACAGATCAGGTGCAGCCAAGGAATGCTTTTGACCAAGTCTTGAGCACTTAAAAACTCAAGAAGACACCCATGACCAACATGCTGCTTTGATCGGAAAGAGTTGCAGGTTCTGTGAATTCTGAACTGTACAATGAATACGGCCGATCACTGAGTTGGCGTCTCCAGGCGATATCGAATCGCCACTTTGAAAAAGTGAAACCCGTTCCAAAGCCAAACGCACGCTGTGCCTCCATGCCCCGTCCATCTGTTGAATAGGGGGAATTGCCCCAAAGATGAAAGCCTCTCAAATAAACAGGGCCCGCTCTGAATTCGGAAGCCAAGGTGAGCGTATGTTGCCAACCCAGCTCATCCGTCGCCTGCTTGTCGATGTTCTCCAGGTCGAAGTCGCGTGAATGGAATCGCTGCCAGTTCATCTGCGCGCTGCGGTATTCCACCGAAATGAATCCGCTCTTTCCAATGACGAAAGCCGACGAACACATGAAGCGCTGCGGTGTGGTCAGACGGTACATGATCTCGTCGTTGTAGTATTCCTGCGAACTTGCAGAAGTTCCATCTCTGAAGTTCGCCGAAAGCTGTGTTTCAAAATTTGAATTCATGGCGTAGACCGTTGGGCTGATCCAGGAAGCGCCCACACGCCACCAATAATTGAAACGGTATTGGAATCCAAGATGCAGATTGAGCCCGACGGCCGAGAGTCCGTAACGATCGTAGAGCAGCAGGTCGTTCACAGAGCTGTTTGCATCAAATTCCGATTCGGTGTAATTGCTCTCCTCCGTCATTTCCAAAAAGGGGATGCCGATCGACGCTCCGTAGAACAGCCGATGGCCGCGATTGGCAGCCAGACTGAAGAGCAATTCATCATGTCCTCCGCTTTGTCTGACCTCTCGCTCCTGCATCAGATCCAGACCTGTGGCAGAGGAGGAATAGGTGAAGTTGGTTGGATCGATCACATCGGTCAGATAGGCTTCCCAGGCCATTCCTTCATAAAGCCATCCCTGATCGATGAGTTGATCGCTCGGAATGCCGTTGGAGTTGTAGATCCACTGATCGATGATGGAGGAAACCGGATTGCTGCCCGCCACTTTGAATCGACGGCCGAAATCGGCGAGCCGTTTGAAGCTCAGGCCAGCGAAATAGCGGACATCCTTTGATCCAAGTTGCTCCAGCTCGGCGACGAGTCCTGCCTGAGCGATAAAAAGGGAAGCGCTGCGCTCACGCACATCCTCCCCGTAATACGCTGAAGTGAATTCTCTGCTTCCAACCCCAAGGTCGAGCTCGAGTCGGCCCCTGCGAAAAACCGCGAGACCGGCTGGGTTGTCATGTACAGAACTGAAATCGTTTCCCAAAGCGCCCATCGCCCCGCCCAAAGCCGTGTAACGCGGACTGCCGATCAGATCCCGCTCACCGAACCAAAGGGCTTCTTCAAAACTTTGCGCTTCA
>CATILC010000002.1 GCA_949516455.1 Flavobacteriia bacterium
GTACGGCAACTCCTCCAGCCAGCTTGGCCAGGCGTTCCTGCAGTTTTTCCTTGTCGTAATCCGAAGTGGTGGTCTCGATCTGGCTCTTGATCTGACCGACACGGGCCTTGATGTCATCTGCGGAACCAGCACCATTCACGATGGTGGTGTTGTCCTTGTCGATGCTCACCTTTTCGGCCGTGCCCAGCATTTCCACACTGGCATTTTCAAGCTTGTAGCCTCTTTCTTCAGAAATGACCGTTCCGCCAGTCAGGATCGCAATGTCCTCAAGCATGGCCTTGCGGCGATCTCCAAAACCCGGTGCTTTGACCGCAGCGATCTTGAGCGAACCGCGGATCTTGTTGACCACCAGAGTAGCCAAAGCCTCGCCATCCACATCCTCAGCGATGATCAGCAGAGGTCTTCCTCCCTGAGCCACTGGCTCGAGTACGGGGAGAAGCTCTTTCATGTTGCTGATCTTCTTGTCGTAGATCAGGATGTATGGGCTTTCCATCTCCGTGATCATCTTGTCGGTATTGGTCACAAAATACGGAGAGAGATATCCGCGATCGAACTGCATGCCTTCGACCACATCAACGTAGGTCTCAGTTCCCTTTGCCTCTTCCACGGTGATCACGCCTTCTTTTTTGACCTTCGCCATGGCTTCGGCGATCAGCTTGCCGATGGCGCTGTCGTTGTTGGCAGAAATGGATGCGACCTGCTCGATCTTGGCGTCGCTGTCGCCCACCTCCTGAGATACTTCTTTGAGATGTGCCACGACCATCTCCACAGCCTTGTTGATGCCGCGCTTGAGATCCATCGGATTGGCGCCAGCCGCAACGTTCTTCAGACCCTGATTCACGATGGCTTGGGCAAGAACGGTTGCTGTGGTGGTTCCGTCACCGGCTACATCCGCCGTTTTGGAGGCCACTTCTTTGACCATCTGTGCCCCCAGATCTTCGATCTTGTCTTCGAGTTCGATCTCTTTGGCCACACTGACACCGTCTTTTGTGATGGAGGGACCGCCAAAGGATTTTTCGATGATCACATTGCGTCCCTTTGGACCCAGCGTGACTTTGACCGCATTGGCCAACGCGTCAACACCTCGCTTGAGGCCGTCGCGCGCTTCAACATCAAAATGGATTTCTTTTGCCATTTTCTTTCGTTTTTGAGATTAATGTTTGGTTAGAGGATGGCCAGAATGTCGGACTCCCGCATGATGAGATAGTCGACTCCATCGAACTTGAGTTCCGTGCCTGAATACTTGCCGTAAAGCACTTCATCTCCGACAGAAACGGTCATCGGCTCGTCTTTTTTACCATCACCCATGGCCACTACCTTACCGCGCTGTGGCTTTTCCTGAGCAGTGTCTGGAATGATGATCCCGGAAGCGGTCTTCGTCTCTGCGGCCAGAGGCTCCACAAGCACGCGGTCAGCCAGTGGACGGATTTTTACTTCTGACATATTGATTTGTTTTGGTTTCGCCGCGAAAGGACGAAATCTGTGCCACTTGATATGTGTCAGTCTTTATGCTCCCAATCGTGTCAATGTGTCGCGAAGCGGATCGACCTCTGATCTCATCCGCGGACTTGAGCAACGATCCGCTGCCAAAAGTTCAGATCACACCATGTTGTGGTAGACCGCCTGCACATCATCGTCCTCCTCAAACTTCTCCAGGAGTTTATCCACTTCCTCCTGCTGAGGGTCGGCTAAGCTTTTGGTGTCCATGGGAATGCGTTCGAAACCAGAACTGATCACTTCGATGCCCCTTTCATCTAATGCAGATTGAATTCCTCCATAGTCCGGGAAGTTCGCATAGACCATGATGCTGCCATCCTCTTCTTCCCTGAAGATCTCTTCCACGCCGTGGTCGATCATTTCGAGTTCGAATTCTTCCGGGTCGATCCCATCTCCGGGGATCTTGAAGTGGCACTTGTGATCGAACATGAATTCGACCGACCCACTCGTACCCAAACTGCCGTCGCATTTGTTGAAATAGGAGCGAATGTTGGCCACGGTGCGTGTGGGATTGTCGGTGGCTGTTTCTATGAGTACTGCGATGCCGTGGGGCGCATAGCCTTCATACACGATCTGCTTGAAGTCTGCCTGATCCTTTGATGACGCCTTTTTGATCGCCCGCTCTACATTGTCTTTGGGCATATTGGCAGCCTTGGCATTCTGCATCAAAGCCTTCAATCGGTAATTGGCATCCGGATTGGGGCCTCCCTCCTTCACCGCCATGATGATCTCCTTGCTGATCCGCGTAAAGGCCTTACTCATGCTTGCCCAGCGCTTCATCTTTCGCGCCTTTCGGTATTCAAATGCTCTACCCATTTTTCACTGCTTCGTTGCTGTCCAAAAATAAGTAGCTTGAGAAATTCATTTGCGCCCGCTTGGGCCGGTCACCTGCCTTCGACACTATTCAGTAATTCAAATAAGCCATGAGAACGGAAGCACCATTGAAAAAGATGTCCTCAGAGCGTCAGCCAGACGGCCAGGTGCGCTATCAATTGGAACTAGGCGATCAGCTGCTGTTCCTGAATGAACTGATCGGACGGGACTTCGAGTTGGAATTTGGAGGGAATATCCACTGCTTTTGTGGCGAGACGGTACAGAAGGTCTTTCGGCAGCACTTCTGTTACGACTGCTTTTACAGCAAGCCACAGGCCGGTGATGCCATTTTCCGTCCCGAACTGAGCACGGCCCATCTCGGTCAGGAAGACCGGGACCTCGAATGGGAAAAAGCCTACCAGCTTCAGCCGCATATCGTCTACCTGGCCAATAGTGGCGGGGGGAAAGTCGGTGTGACCCGGGTGGCCCAAATGCCCACGCGCTGGATAGACCAGGGCGCCTCGTCTGCCATTGTACTTGCCGAAGTGCCCAACCGTTTTTTGGCCGGACAGATCGAGGTCCATTTGAAAGAACATTTCTCGGACCGCACACATGTGAAAAAGATGCTGCATTCAGAGGATACCGCTCATGATCTCAAAGAAGAGCGAGGGCGCGCCATGGATCTGCTCACTGATGAGTTTCGGTCGTATTGTGCTGAAGAGGCCGAGGTCGTAGAATTGCGCTATCCGGTCAAGGAGCGTTTCGTTCACCAAAAGAGCCTCCAACTCGAAAAGGACCCCCACCTTAAAGGCAAACTGATCGGGATCAGAGGTCAGTACTGGCTGCTGGACCAGGGAAGGGCCCTCAATATTCGGAGCCATGAGGGACGACTCGTTAGAACCTCTTGGAAATAAGTTGTCCAACACAACTAATTGGTTAAATTTGCACCCCTTTTGAAAGAATAGATGTACGCTATAGTAGAAATCGCCGGTCAGCAATTCAAGGTGGAAAAAGGCCAAAAAGTCTTCGTCCATCGCCTGGAAGCTAAAGAAGGCAGCGCAGTGAAATTTGAGAAAGTCTTGCTGCTCGAGAAAGACGGTAAAGTCAATGTGGGAAAGCCCTCAGTGAAAGGAGCGACCGTAAAAGCCAAGGTGGAAAAACACCTGAAAGGCGACAAGGTATTGGTCTTCAAGAAGAAGCGACGCAAGGGCTACCAAAAGATGAACGGACATCGGCAGTATCTCAGCGAATTGCTCATCACCGATGTGGTTGCCGCCGCAAAACCCCGCAAGACAGCAACGAAGAAAACAGAAAAGGCAGAGGCCTGATCAAACCCAACTGAACCATGGCACATAAAAAAGGAGTCGGTAGTTCGAAGAACGGAAGAGAGTCAGAAAGCAAACGACTCGGCGTCAAAATATTTGGGGGACAGAAAGCCATTGCCGGAAACATCATAGTCCGCCAAAGAGGAACCCGCCACAATGCAGGCGATAATGTGGGTATGGGCAAAGACCACACCCTGTTTGCTTTGTCAAATGGCGTGGTTGAATTCCGTAAAACCAAAAACAACAAATCATTCGTCTCGATAAAGCCAGAAGCTGAGGCCTGATGCATTTTTAAAATGTGACAAGAATTGGCCATCTTCGGATGGCTTTTTTTTGTCTTGTCCGAACACGCAAAGCATACATGATCACAACGACCCGCATCAAAGAAGAATTCGATCTCATACTGCTTGGTCTGCAGAAAAGAGGCCTTGATCTGCGTTCAGAACTGGAGGAAATCCTCGAGCAGGACGATGTTCGAAAGCGCACGCAAAAAGAACTGGACGATACCTTGCACGAAGCCCGCATCCTGTCCAAAGAAATAGGAGGGCTCTTCAAGGCCGGAAAAAAAGAAGAGGCAGAACAAGCCAAATCCCGGACATCCGCGCTCAAGGCACAAGAAAAAGTCCTCCATCAGAAACTCGCAGAGACCGAGGAGGCGCTGACCGAAAAACTGCGCCATATCCCCAACGTGCCGCACGAAAGTGTACCCAAGGGCACGAGCGAATCGGACAATGTGGAAACCGAACGCTGGGGAGAAGCAGAAGGATCGGGAGAACAGCACAAGCCCCATTGGGAGCTGGCCAAAACCTACGGATTGATCGACTTTGAAGCCGGCGTGAAGATCACCGGTGCTGGATTTCCGGTGTACACGGGTAAAGGAGCCATCCTTCAGCGCGCCCTGATCAATTTCTTCCTGGACCGAAATGTCGCAGCTGGCTATCAGGAGGTACTTCCGCCGCATTTCGTGAATGAAGACTCAGCCTACGGAACGGGGCAACTTCCCGATAAGGAAGGGCAGATGTACCACATCACGGCCGACGATCTCTACTGCATACCCACCGCGGAAGTACCCGTGACCAATCTTTACCGGGGCGACATCCTCAAGGAAGAGGATCTGCCCAAGAGGAACACCGCCTACACGCCGTGTTTCCGTAGGGAAGCGGGTTCCTACGGCAAAGATGTCCGTGGCCTGAATCGCCTGCACCAATTTGACAAGGTGGAAGTGGTGGTCGTGGAACACCCCGATCGCTCCTACGAAAGGCTCGACCGCATGGTCGAACACATCGGAGGGCTCATCAAGGAGTTGGAGATCCCACACCGCATCCTGCGTCTCTGTGGAGGAGATCTGGGATTCACTTCGGCCCTGACCTATGACTTTGAAGTCTGGAGCCGGGCACAGGAACGCTGGCTCGAGGTGAGCTCGGTCTCGAACTTTGAGTCCTTCCAGTCGAATCGCTTGAAATTGCGCTATCGCCCTTCAGATGGAGGCAAACCGCAGCTATGCCATACGCTCAACGGAAGTGCGCTCGCCCTGCCTCGTATCCTTGCCGCTTTGCTCGAGAACAATCAAACCGAATCGGGCATCGTTGTCCCAAAAGTGCTTCAGCCGTACACCCATTTCGACCTGATCCAATGAGAGCGCTCCTGATCGGCATATTTCTCATGGCGACGGCATGTTCTGAGTCGAACAGGCCGCAAGACAGAGAAGCTGCAGTCCGCGAACTCATAACGGATCTAGATGCCTCTGCGGATGAGTATCAAAGCATCCCCTTTCAGCAACTGACAGAACTAAAAAAAGAAGTGGAACCCTACTTCCAGTGGTTCTATCGGTCCTACACCGATACCAGCAAGCCCTCTTTCTGGATCAATGAACTCAGCAGCTTGCAACGTGTCCACAAAGCGATCGCACAGGCGCCAGGCCAGCAAAAGCTTCTGGCGGAGTCCATTGAGTACAGTGAGTCCCAGTTGCAGGACCTCGCCGCCTCGGCCAATGATCTGGACAGTCTTTCCTTTACCACCTACCTCGCTGATGAGCAGGCAGTAGCAGACGAACTCATCTCCAGGGTCTCTGCTTGCGCCACAGAATATTCGAGATGCCGCACACTCTGGTCTGAGCTTCGGCCTAAGCTGGACAGTACCCGCGCCTACCACACAGATCGATGAAGCAACTCGCTTTGCTTCTGGCCTTGATCGCCTGCACCTTCGTCCGTGCACAGGACGATCAGTTGGCCGATGCCTATTTCGAAGACGGTGCCTATGAAAAATCACTGACCCTTTCCCTTAAGCAGTATCGACGCTTTCCAGACAAAGCACGCTTCGATCGGGTATTGAGAAATTATCAGGCCCTTGAAGAGTGGAAAAAAGCAGAGCTCTTTACCCGAAAACATCTCAAAAAAACAGCTTCAGACCCGGGCTATTTTTTGGTCGAACTGGCGGTGATCTTGCGGAATGCGAAGGACGAGCAAGGCGAGCAAGAAGCCCTGGAGGAATTGTTTGAAATGGTCGCACAGTCCCCAGGCCGCGTCTACCCCATCGCTCGACTTTTGGAAAAGAGACAGCTCTACCAAGCTGCCCTGGATGCATACCAAACGGCAGAAAAGGGCAATCCTTCACTTCGCTTTCACTACCAAAAAGCGCAACTCCAGGGCGAATTGGGCGATGTCGAATCCGTCTTCAGGGAGTTGCTCCTGCTGGTCGAGCAGAATCCCGCTTATCTGAATACTGTTCGGCAACTCGCCGGGCAATCGCTTGGAGAAGATCCGGAGGATCCGACCAATGTCTTTCTGAAGGAACAATTGCTTCTGCGGATCCAGGCCACCCAGGATCCCGTGCTCACCGAATTGCTCACCTGGGTATTTCTTCAGGAACGAAATTTCCGGGGTGCATTCCGTCAACTCCGTGGTTTGGATATCCGATTGGATCGTCAGCAAAGAGAACTCTTTGATCTGGCGGGTATCTGTATGGAAAACGAGGAGTTTGCGACCGCCCAGCAGATCTTCGAATACATCATCGGGGCCGGTGAAGTCTCCCCTGTTTACCTTCCCGCTCAGGCTGGCCGGCTTGAGGCGATGCAGGCCGAACTCTTCGCCAATCCTTCATTCAGCCGGGCATCGGTGGAGATGCTCTCGGCCGAATACCGAGAGGTACTCCAAGGCCTTCCAAGACATCTCGACCTGGCGCCCGCCTATCGCGCGTGGTACCGAATGCTGGCCTTTCAACTCGGAGATACCACACAGGCGCTAGATGGCCTGAAGGCCTTAAGCGAATGGCCGGACCCACAACGTACCGAATCGGATGAGACAGCCATGGCCACTGCAGATGTACTCACCTTTTCTGGAAGGCACTATGAAGCCATTCTGTACTATGCGCGCATCGAAAAAGAACGCCCCGGAACGGACCTCGCAGATCGGGCCAAGTTCAGCCGGGCGAAAGTCGCCTTCTATCAATCGGAATTCAACTGGGCAGAGAACCTCTTTGAGGCGCTGAAATTCAGCGTTTCCAAACGCATCGCCAACGACGCCATGGAATACTCCATTCTGATCCGGGACAATGTGGGTTTGGACACGAACACAGAAGCACTTTCTCTTTATTCCAAAGCAGAACTCCTTTATTTCCGACAGCGCTATGATGAAGCACTTTCAATCCTTGAAGATGTCCGTGTCGGATTCTATGAGCACAGCTTGCAGGACGAGGTGCTATGGATGGAAGCGCGTATACACAAGTCGCGCGGAGATCGGGCCTTGGCCGTATCGGTACTCACTGAAATACTGAACGAACACAGCGACGACATACTGGCCGACAACGCGCTGATGATGCTGGGCAGAATTCAGGAAAACGAAGGACTCAGCAATGAAGCCCAAGCCACATACGAGCGCCTGCTCACCGAACACTCCGATTCCTTTTTCATCTCAGAAGCCCGAAAACGCATCCGCATTCTGCGGGGTGAAACGCCTCTTTAGGCTGCTTATATTTGGAAAAAGCGCATATGCTTCTGTACAATGTCACAGTGAACGTGGAAGCGTCCATTGAGGAGGACTGGCTCCGCTGGATGAAGAAAGAACACATTCCCATGGTCCTGAATACAGGACTTTTCAGCGGTTACCGCTTTGGCCGACTTTTGGTGGAGGAAGAAGTGGGTATCACCTATTCCATTCAGTACGAAGCCAGTGACTTGGAAAGCTTCCGTCTCTACGAACAGCTTTATGCCGATGAACTCAGGAGGACAACCACCCAGAAATACGGCTCCAAAATCGTAGCTTTCAGAACTTTACTCGATGTTTTTGACCAAAAATAAACCCATGAAGAACCCGCTCTTTTCCCTGCTGATCCTCCTTGGCTTTGCACTCTCTGCTCAGAATACAATGAGCCCAGAAAAACTCTGGGAACTCGGGCGCGTGGGCCTGGAAGATGCCTGTGAAGATCAGGTATTGTACGGCGTTTCATATTACGATACGGAGGCCAACTCCGGCGTTCGCGAATTGTATCTGGCCGA
>CATILC010000003.1 GCA_949516455.1 Flavobacteriia bacterium
ACAAAGGCCGCGATCTCTCCCGCAAGGTCTTTGAAAACGGGTGCCTGTGCGACCATCTCATCAGTGATCCCATGAATGGCCGACACTTCCTTCGGGATGGGACGCTGTGGGTTCATCAGCCAGCGTTTTTTCAACTGACTTCCGTCGGGCATCCTCTTGAGCATGGCGAGTTCGACGATGCGGTCGTTCACCACATCGGTGCCTGTGCTCTCAATATCAAAGAAGCACAAGGGTCTTTTGAGTTCGATCATTTTGTATTCAAAATCGTGTCTGGCACAGGATCAAATATCCCGATCGCTGTCAAAGGCCTCCAACAGGTCCGCGACACGCCGGACAAACTGACCGCCCAGGGCGCCATCCACCACCCTGTGGTCGTAGCTGTGCGAAAGGAACATCTTGTGCCGAATACCGATCATGTCGCCCTCTGGCGTTTCAATGACTGCAGCTTTCTTGACGATCGCCCCTGCAGCCATGATGGCCACCTGTGGCTGATTGATGATGGGCGTGCCCAGCAAGTTTCCGAAAGTGCCCACATTGGTCAAAGTGTAGGTACCGCCTTGAATCTCTTCTGGCTTCAATTCATTTTTCCGCGCTCTTGCCGCCAGATCATTCACTCTCTTGGTCAGACCAATGAGATTCAATTGGTCGGCATCGTGAATAACGGGTACGATGAGGTTTCCAGAGGGAAGTGCGGCTGCCATACCAATGTTGATCCGGCGCTTCTTGATGATGGAATCACCGTTGACGGAGACGTTGATCAGAGGGAACTCTTTGATCGCCTGGACCAGTGCTTCGATGAAGATCGGTGTGAAGGTGATCTTTTCTCCTTCTCTTTTCTGGAAATCGGCTTTCACCCGGTTGCGCCATTCCACGATTTTGGTCACATCCACCTCGACAAAGGAGGTGACGTGTGGGGCCACTTGCTTGCTCATCACCATATGGTCGGCGATCAGCTTGCGCATTCGATCCATCTCAATGATCTCATCTCCAGCGCCAGCACTGACTTCCATGGGCTTGACAGGCGATGGTTTTGGGACGGGCTGTTTGGCAGTGGTGGGTGCAGCTGCTGCTGCGACATTGGTGCTCCTGTTGTCCAAGTATTGGAGTATATCCGCTTTGGTCACCCGACCCTCTCTTCCGCTTCCTGCCAGTGCATCCAGCTCACTTAATGAGATGCCCTCGGTCTGTGCTATGCTGCGTACCAGAGGGGAGTAGAAGCGGCCGTTCGATTCTCTGGGAATGCCATCAGTCGCAGTTCCGTTGACGGCTTGTACGGCTGTCTCCACAGACTCCTGGATGATCAGAGAATCCTGGCTTTGCGCTGTCTCTGCCTGCGGTTTCTCCTCGGATTTCGGCGGCTCAGGCGCAGCCCCATTTGGGGCAGCAGTTCCTTGTTCGGTTTCGATCAGGGCAATGACCTGGCCGACTTCAACCACATCATTCTCTCCGAACATTTTCTTGATGAGCACCCCGTCTGCAGGTGCGGGAACTTCCGAGTCCACTTTGTCTGTGGCGATCTCCAGGACCGACTCTTCGGCCTCCATTTTTTGTCCTTCTTCAACGAGCCACTTGATGATGGTGGCTTCTGCCACACTTTCACCCATTTTGGGCATTACAAGCTCAATCTGCGCCATGGTCGTTCCTGTTTTGGGGGTGGTGCAAAGTTAGGCATTGAATGGTCAAACTTTGGAATGGAATAGGCTTCGCCAAAGGATGTTTAGATCATTTCGCCAACGGTAATCCCGTGCATACAGCAGATCGATCTGCCGGGTAAGCTCGGCTTCGGGCGGCTGTTCGCTCAGCAGATCCGTACAGTGGATGACGGCCTCTCTTTTGGAGCCCCCGCTGGGCGTGGGCTCGCTTTTGAAGCCCACCCACGTTTTCTCACCGATCCAAACCTTGGCGATGTTCTTTAGAATGTGTCTGCCCAAATGCGAAAAACACAATACCGGAGCCAACAGAATGGCGAGCCAACCGATCAGGTGATCCGTGGCCCGCTTGTTTCTCTGGTTGAGCGGAGTGCTCAATACATGTCCTTCGAGACCCGATCCGTCGCCTGCTTGAAAAACGCGCTGGCTGCCGACGATGAAATTGGCCTTTGGTGGCAGAATACGCAACTCCACTCCGCTTCCTTGGAGCTGAAGCATGCGATCGATGATGTCCCCAGTTGCCATGCTTTCTGCGTCAAAGATGATTTCATCGAGCCGCAGGGTGGCGATCAGTTCACTCATTCGCGCCGCCTCCAATGGTCCGGAGGGCCAGGACGAACTGCCGGCCAGTTGCGCATTTGGCCGAATCCTTTTCAATGCATCTTCGGATCTTTTTATTCCTTCAGCATCACCGATCAGCCAGATCCTGCTCGAATCTCCTCCGGTTCGGATGTATCCGCCAATGCCCGCATGTAATATCCAGCGGACAAGGCTGGTGAACAGCAGCGCCCAGGCCGAACCGAGAAGCAGAAGGGCTCTTGAAAATCGCCAGTTTTCATCGAGAAGACCGTAGGAGGCGATCAGAATCAGACTTCCCGCTGCAATGCCTTTTTGAAGTAGACTCAGTCTGACTGGCCGATCGTAAGCCCCGGAAAGACCCGCAGAAAGCAGCCAAACGGCGATATATGCCGGTGCCACCCATTGCATGAATTCATCCGGATAGCTTCCTCCGCTGATGAATCGGTGATTCTGTTCCCAGTAGGTCTTCAAAAGATGCATGCCTCCGTAAAGGCCGATTGCGTCGATCATGAATAAATGCCCTTTTTGCAGGATCCTTCGGAAAAAAGAGAGGCTTGCCCGCAGGCCAATGGCCAGCTGGATGAGCAGGATAAAAGATCGGCTTCCGCCGGAGCGAAAGTGCTTTCGAGCAAATATGGCCATGGCTTGGTAGAAGACATAGACATAATTCATGCTTCCTTTTTTCGTACTCTCTCCTTTGTAATGGATGATCCGCGTACTGGGCAGGTAGCGGTTTGTGTACCCGGCCTGGGTGATCCGGTAGCTGAGGTCGATGTCCTCGCCGTACATGAAAAAGGATTCATCCAAAAGCCCCACTTCGTCCAACACGCTTTTTCTCATCCACATGAAGGCACCAGCGAGGATCTCCACCTCGCCGGTCTCTTTGTGGTCCAGTGCTCCGGCGTAGTATCTATTGATGCGGCCCGATCGGGGAAACAGGCGGTAGAGTCCGCTGATCTTGTAAAAAGCAGCGATCGGTGTCGGAAGGCCGCGTTTGGATTCGGGGAGGAAGTTGCCCGTCCCGTCCATCATTTGAATGCCGAGTCCGCCGCATTCAGGATGGTCTTCCATATGGGCGAGGCATTCCTCAAAACAGTTTTCCTCGACGACCGTATCGGGATTGAGCAGAAGAATATGTTGGCCTTGGCATTTTTTGAGGGCCAGGTTGTTTCCCTTGCTGAAGCCGAGGTTCTCCTTGCTCTCGATCAACCTGACCTGCGGGAAAAGAGTCCGCACCATCTCTACAGAACTGTCCACACTTGCATTGTCCACCACAAAGACTTCACTCTCAATTTTTTCGGCTGCTTTGAACACTGAGTGAAGGCATTGCTCCAAATAGGGAGCAACATTGTAGTTCACGATGACAACAGAGAGCTTCAAGGGCAGGAGAGATCGATCATTTCAACGTCAGAAGCCTCATAAGCGTATTTGCGCGCATTGATTGCGGCTTGTTCGGGAAGGGCAAATATGCGAAGACCATTGTTGAGCAGGTTTTTCAGATCATCGGGCGGCAGGTAGTATCGGTAGGGAGAATCGGCACTGCTGCCAGGCTCCTCCTGCAAACGCAGCATGGCATACCACCAACCAGCCAGTACAACCCCCGGATCGTTTTTTAGACATACGCATTCATGAATGTGTGCCACGTAGTCCAATTTGTTCTGGCGTTTGCTGAATTCGGCCGCTAAGGGACCCATCAATAGGTCGAAACTGATCTCCTGTCCCGCGATCATTCGGCTCGTACTCAGGACACTTTTGTCCGACCCTCTGTGTGGGTGGGTAAAATTCACTCCTGCCAGGAAGGACGAGATCAAAAGTCCCAGGGAGAGGTTTTTGATTTGCTCGGCGCGCAGGTTTTGTGCGCACATCAACAGAAGAAACGGCACGGCCGGTATGAGAAAGGCGGATTTTTCCGGAAGGCGAATAAAGATTGCAATATGAAACAGTGCCATCAATGACCAAACAAGTGGTGCTGACCTCACAGCTTTGGGCAGTACAGGGAGTCCGTACCAGATGAGCGAAATGAGTCCGATGGATCCAAACGCACCGATGCTCCCTTTGTAGAGCACTTTGGCCAGAGGAGGGTAGGGAAGGGGATAGGTGCTGAAAAAGTCGATGCCCAGGCTCAGAAAAGCCGGGAGGTATAGCAGTGCGGCGATCAGGAGTGCAGGGGCCAGGATCAAGGCAGCCGATCGCATGGATCTATTGCGCAGTAAAAGAGAGATCAGGAAGGTCAGCAGAAAAAGGGCAGAGGTGAGGCGAAAGCCCATGGCCAAGCCAAGTGCTGCGCCGCTCTTTGTCCATTTTTCCTGGTGGAACATGCGATAGGCCCAGAGCCCGAGGGCGAGCTGAAAGGCATAGTCCATGACGGATGCTCCGCTGAGGAAAACAACGGGAACAAAACCAAAGGCGAGCGATAGGAGAAAAGGACATTGAATCTGAAAGAGGCGGGCCAGTCGGTAAAATTCAACAACCGCCCAGGAGGCGGCCAAAGAGAACAAGAAATTCCAGTAAACGGCAACGGGACCGACAGTCTTCCACAAGCCATAGCTGATGGCCTCCATGAGCGGATGTCCGGGCAATCGACTGATCACGTAGCGACCCGATTCGACCATCTCTCGTCCGTTCAGCACATGGCCCCAGGCATCTTCTTCCACACCAAATCCCAAAGAAAATAATGGCCAACGGGCGATAAAGGGGACCAAAAACAAGGCGATCTCAGTCTTTTTCATCCGCAAAAGGCGCTTCATCTCTTCAGGGAGTCCTCGAAGGGGATTCGGTGTTTGATAGAGCGCGCAAGGGTCACTTCATCTGCATATTCCAACTGATCCCCGACGCCAATTCCACGCGATATAGCGGTCATTCGGACCTTCATTCCCTGTAATTTTCTGAAGATGAAAAAAGCAGTCGAATCACCTTCAACAGTTGCGCCCAAGGCGAAGAGCAGCTCGTGGCCCTCGCTGTCTTTCAGTCGTTCCACAAGGTCGTCGATGGTCAGCTGCGACGGTCCGATCCCGTCCAACGGACTGATCAGGCCACCCAGAACGTGATAGCGGCCTTTGAATTGACCGGTCGATTCGATCGCGATCACGTCGCGGATGTCCTCCACCACGCAGATCAGGCGGTCGTCTCTTCCCGGGTTGGCGCAGATCGAGCAGATCTCAGTATCCGAAATATTGGAACAGATCCGACAATGCATCAGCTTGTCTGCCATTTCCACCAGTGCTTCCGAAAGGCGCAGGCTGGATTCAGGACCCCGACGGATCAGGTGAAGGGCGAGCCGAAGGGCGGTTTTGCGTCCAATGCCGGGCAGCATGGATATCTCATCGACCGTCTTTTCGAGGATCTTGGATGCGTATTCCACGTAGACGAAGGTACGGGGAGGAACGACTGTGCGAATATTCGGAGATTTGGACTTTCAACAGATTGCTATGCATCCGATCGGAGTGGCTGCCTTATTGGGCCTTTATTTCCTGGTCTTGATCTTCATCAGCCGCTGGACAGCATCCAAAAGTGGCAATGCGGATTTTTACATTGGCGGCAGGAATTCTCCCTGGTATTTGGTCGCCTATGGGATGATCGGTGCCTCCCTAAGTGGTGTCACCTTTTTATCGGTCCCAGGCTGGGTGGGCAGCAGCTCTTTCAGCTATATGCAGATGGTCTTCGGCTATTTTCTGGGCTATCTGTTCATCGCTCAAGTGCTCCTCCCAGTGTACTACCGGATGGAGCTCACTTCCATTTATGGTTATCTCGAACACCGGTTCGGTGCCTCAGCCAGACTGACCGGTTCGGTCTTTTTCCTGATCAGCCGGGTGATCGGTGCGAGTTTTCGCCTGTATCTGGTGGCCATGGTGCTGCAGATCGCGTTGTTCGATGCGCTCGGTGTTGAATTTTGGCAAACAGTCGGGGTCACCATTCTGCTCATTTGGGTGTACACCTTTCAGGGAGGCATCAAGACCATTGTGTGGACCGACAGTCTGCAAACCACATTCATGCTCCTTGCCGCCGTTCTTTCTTTGATCTGGCTCGGCCGCCAACTGATCCCTGAAGAGGCTTCGGTCCTGGCTTATGTGCGGGAACATCCCATGAGCCAGATGTGGTTCTTCGAGGCGGCATCCGACAAGCGCTTCTTCTTTCGGCAATTCCTTTCAGGAGCTTTGATCACCATCGTCATGACTGGCTTGGATCAGGACATGATGCAGAAAAATCTGAGCTGCAGAAGTCTGCCCGAAGCTCAAAAGAACATGTTCTGGTTCTCCTTGGTGTTGATGGTTGTGAATCTCTTGTTCCTCATTCTGGGTCTTTTTCTGCACGATTACGCCCAGCTGATGGGCATTGAAGCCAAGGGAGATGAACTCTTTCCCGTGCTGATCCTGGAGCATTCAGGCTCTACGCTGCTCATCGCTGTTTTCCTTGTTGGCTTGATCGCAGCCGCCTATTCCAGTGCAGATTCTGCACTTACTGCGCTCACCACCAGCTTTTGCGTAGATCTGTTGGGACGAAACAAAAGTGTTGCGCCACGCACTCGGATGGCTGTGCATGTGGGTTTTTCGTTGCTGCTCATGGCGGTGGTCATTCTCTTTCGCTACGCATTTCAGGACCCGCACGTGATCAACGGCTTGTTTCGGGCAGCGGGTTTCACCTACGGACCGCTGCTGGGTTTATTCGCCTTTGGCCTGCTGTTCAAGGCATCTCCCGTCTCGGCTTATGCCATTCCCCTGATCAGCTTGATCGCTCCGATCTCGACATGGCTCATCGATGCCGCCCTGAAGAACCATTGGGGCCTGGAGCTGGGTTATGAGGTCTTGGCTCTGAACGGTCTATTGACCATGCTCTCGCTGCTTTTGCTGGTAGGCGTACAAAAGAAAAAGGCGCCGGAAGCCCCGACGCCTTGAGAATAATGAGATCGATGCAGCCGTTCTAGTTCTTCTGGAACCTCTTCACAGACAAGCCTCTGGGGCTGACCAATTGCAGCATATACACACCGCTGCTCAGTTCTTCAAGAGAAAGCTCCACCTTCCGCATGGTCTTGGGCAGTTGGACTTCCTTCAAAAGCCTTCCGCTCATGTCCACCAGGCGCAGGCGATCTGCTTCTTTGTGCTGGATCTCAATGGTCAGGCTTGCATCTGCAGGATTGGGATAGATGGACCATGCCCGTTGGAGCATTTCCTGCAAGCCGATGTTGGTGACCACCAGATCGACCGAGGTCTGATCTGACCCGCAATCCGAATCCACATTTTGTACGACCGTATACGTTCCTGTAGCCGAATAGGTATGCGTGGGATTGGCAGCACTGCTGCTGTTTCCATCTCCAAAATCCCAATTGTAGGTGAGGGTTCCGCTTCCTGCTGCCAGTGAAGTGAAATTGTATTCCAAATAGCTTGCTCCCTGAGCATAGCTGAAATTCGCATCCGTACCAGGTATGACCTGCAGGTTGCTGCTCACAGTAGTCTGTCCGCCGGTGTTGCCAGCACTCAGGTCGATGTTCTTGTTTCCGGATGTTCCATAGGTCACACTGTGCGGACCTGGACCAAAGGCCGTGGCCGGAGCAGCTCCAGCACCAAAATCCCAATTGTAGGTCACACTGGAACTGGGATTCGGCACCTGAAAGTTCATGGATGCCCCTGAGCAGATGACGGTATCCGATTGATCGATGGAAGCAGTTGGCGCCAAGATGCCGGGTTCATAGATGTTCAGATTGTCCAGATACAGGTTGTTGCCGTACCCATTGATGTTCACAAAGGCGATACGCACCTCCTGTCCCGACCAGTTGTCCAGGCTCAGGCTGTCCCGCCTCCACTCAGTGGGGCCTGCAGGCGCCCAGTCCGATGTTTGACTTCCAGCTGTGGCCAGATCACTTCCTGATTTACTGTAGAGAACATCTGGGAAGGTCTTCCCGCAGTCGGTGCTCACACGGATCTCCATGCCATCGGAATAGGTATTCGAATAATAGGCATAGGCGATGTCCCATTTCAGATACATGCCTCCAGTGGAAGGAATGCTGACACGCGGCGTCACCAACCAATCCTCCTCTCCAGGTGCGTTGTAGCTGAAGTTTCCGATGCCAGCCACCCGGCTTGTTCCACCCGCGATCCCATTGGCGTATTCAGGTCCCCATGTATCATCGTTGTCCGGGTTGACCACCTCAAATCCAAATGGAGGGAATCCGCCGCCCAGATTTTCAAAATCTTCAGACAGGAAGGTGGCCGGCGCATCTATGCGAACAGCTTGGCTGTATTCAACAGAATCCGTTCCGAATGCATTCGTGGCGATCAGGCGGATGCTGTAGGTGCCGAAATTGGTGAACTGTATGCTCGGATTCTGGCTGCTCGAATTGGTTCCGTTCACAAAATTCACCGTATTTGGGAAAACCTTCCATTCCCATTGACTGGGTCCGTTGCTGCTGGCGTCATTGAATTGGACCGTCTCTCCGGGACAGACCACCGATTGTGCGGGACCGAAGTCAACAATTGGCGCTGAATTCACTTCTGTCCAAACAAAGTGATCGATCGCGATGTCTCCCTGCCAGCCACCTCCGGTGATGCCGCGTATCCGGACATTCACCAGGCCACCGTTGTATGGGCTTAGATCGATCTCAAGAGGACGCCACTGATCGCCCTGGTCTCCGCTGATGGAGGGCACCACATCTGGGTAGAGCTGTCCGCCCGCGATCACATCCACATGGAGTTCACCGATCGCAGTGCCATACATATGGTACCAGAATTTGAACTTGGGCAGTACGGCTGTGCTCAGATCGATGCAGGGCGAGGTGAGCACGGCTTCCTGTAATTGACAGCCGTTGGAAGCCTCAAGATAGAGGTAGTTGCCGGCGGCTGTTCCCGTGGAATGATCGAATGAAGGTCCCGTATTGTTGGACGCGGTCGATCCACTGTGGGTGCGCCAGTCAATGTCATCGCCTCCGGTCACATTGTTCGGCAGATTTTGGAATCCATCAGAAAGGGCGCAGGAGGTGGCACCGCAGTCTGTGGCCGTTGGACAGGCAATGAAATTGTCGAGGTCGTTGGAGTCGGGGAAAGAAACAGCACCGGAGCCAACCGATATGAGTATGTCCGTGGCCGCACTGTCATTCAGCGCATTGTTGTCATTGGGCAGATCGACAACAGCCGATACAGCAAAGGTTCCCGAGTTGAAGTTGAGCGCTGTTGAGAAAATGAGATCTTCCACCTGCCCGGGCTGGAGCGTGTCGGTCACCGTCATGCTTTGGGTCCCATTCAGGCCGGGTCCGGAGTAGTGGATGTCCACGTCGAAACCAAAGGCTGGATTGCTGCCTGAATTGGAGATGCGCACCTTGGGAACAATGGATTGACTCTGGCAATCCTGCAGTCCTCTTCCTGGCCAAAGGATCTCTTCAATGGCCATGTCGTTCTGCAGCACGCAATTCGAAAGCCCCAATGGTTTGAAAAAGCCATCGGCCCGCTCGCTGATCAGCGTCGAGTCTCGGAATGCACGAACGCTTACCCAAAGCTCATCACCTGCATCGATCGTGGAAAAGGAAGCGTAGTTGGTATCCACAACCGCCAACAGACTGTCCATGTAGCGGTCGCCCATGGTCAGGAATTCGTAGTGGGTGGCATTGGGAACGGCATTCCAGGTAAAACGGGTGCTGTCAGGACAGGAGCGAACCACAGAGAGGTTTCCCGGACGACCAAAGATCTGGAACTTACCGCTCTGTCCACTCTGTCCTCCCCTTGTCACGCGGATGCGCGCTTGATCCGTGGTGTACAGATTAGGTGGGCCGGACCAGCTGAAGTGCCGCTCATTGGCTGGAACATTGGCGCTCACAGTGAACCAATTCTGTCCGTCATCTGGAGTGAATTCTACGAGAAAGGTTCCCGTACCGTCTGGGGCGGCCCAGCGAATGACCTCGGGCTGGAAAGGAGCAATGCACTCTCCTCCCGCAGGAAATTCCACAGCGATCACGTCTTGCACGAAGTGGTAGCTGAAGAAATATTCCTGACTGCCAAAAGGAATGGTGGAACCGTTCACGCTCAGCGTGTAGGTTCCAGCCACAGGAAAATCAAGCGTGACCTGTTCTACATTGTTCAGGCTGTCGATCGCACGGACGGCATTGCTGGTGATGGCCGTGATATTGGGCGTTGGGTCCAGAACCCATGGGAGCAACTGGTTGCCATCGGGCGCGGTCAGTGTGATGTTCAGATCGTTGATCAGATTGCGTGCGGAACCAACGAATCCCTGAGGATCCACCCAGTTGACCATTACCTTGAGTTTGGAAAGTCCAGCTGGCACAGTGAGCGTGTGCGTATTCGTCTGGCCTTGTGCAATGGTGTCCAGAGAAAAGCGATCGTTCTCGATCACTTCCACCCCGTGCCGGGCGTTGATTCGACCGTAGCCGTATTGAAAGTCAGGACCGGGATTTCCTCGGTCATCAGCGGTGTTCATCAGTATGTTCTTCATCAGCCCACCTGCGGGATCCATGTTCGAATGGGTCTGTTTGTAAGCGCTGTAGAGTACAGCCAGTGTACCTGCAGCTCCAGGTGCTGCCATGGAGGTTCCCGTTGCATTGAAATAGGTGTTGTCCGGACCTGTGGAATAAACTTGAGTGCCCACGGCAGCTATGTCCGGTTTGATCCGTCCGTCTGTTGCGGGTCCCTTGCTTGAGCTGGAAGCAGGAATATCAAAATCGGTGAGGTTCGCCGTAGCGACGACGTTCTTGGCCAGTTTGTGGCCACCTGTGATATTTCCCCACGGCACTCCTGGGATGTAGGCATTGCTGCAGGGGGAATTGCCGTTGTTTCCTGCTGAGAAGACATGCAGGTAGGAACGATGATCGACCGAATTCTGGTCGAGTTCGGCGGCCTGGCTATTGTATCCGCTGTTGCAGCCACCTGAGTAGGAACTGTTGTGAATGAATACTTGATATTGAGCGTAGTCCGAGTCGATGCGTTGAAAATGTCCGCTTCCTACCGGCGGATAGTAGACCAGTTTGGCGCCGGGGGCCATTCCCTTGGCAAAGGGGTCGATATTGCCTGCGCCCAGGACAGTGCCCGAAACGTGATCTCCGTGTGTGTTGGAGGCGCTTCCGGGTTGCGAATAATCCGTAATGATGCGGCCTTCAAAATCGATGTGCGGACCGATCTCGCGGTCATCCCCCACACCGACCACGACATCCCGGCCATCGTAGGTGGGATGCTGCTGCTGGGTGTAGGATACCCGGTGATTGGAACGGGCCAGATCGTTTTCTTTTTCGGCCAGAGGAAGTGCCTCAGCGATGAAGAAGACAAAAGGCCGTTCGATCAGTTGCTCTGTAAGGTCGATGGATCCAAGAACGCGCACCCTGCCGATGCTTCTATCGGTTTCGAGCACTTCAAAACCGATCGTATTGATCGCCTCAAGTGATGAGGTCCATGAAGGACCGTTGGCCAGGCTGAGTTCCATTTCTGCCCGCCCGTCGGTTTTCATCATGTGCTCGGGGTAATTGCCGAGCTTCATATTCTTCGACCTCCGGCTCTCGGTTGGAAGCGCAGTGAAGGCCATAGCTGTCGAGCCGTCCAGAGGCCATGCATCAAGAGGCAGGTCGATGAGATAGGATCTCAATGGCAGTGCATTATTGAAGTGCACTCCCTGCTCTTTCAATTCATTTAACTCAGATGCATCCGGTGTCTGTGCATAATGCAGGACGCCGTAAAGGCGGTCGGTCACTGCATCGTACGCATCTGCTCCTGCTGCTGCGGCAGAGAAATCTCCCTCGTCGATGAGGTAGGTCTGATCGTGCAGGAGCAAACGGGTTGAAAGTTGTCCGGAAAGGGGGAATGAGGCCATCAACCCCACGAGGGCAAGTAGACGATAGATCATGGAAATGTGTTTCGTTTTTCGATTGTGTCTAATGTACAATACACACGAGTTCGTCCATGGTTTCGTTGGGGCACTTAAGTTTGCCACGATGAAGAAAATGATTCCGCTGATCTGGGCGTTGCTATTGACCATTTCGGCGACAGGGCAAAAGCTTCCAACTGGGCTTGAGGACATCCTGCATGCACTCAGATCGCTGCAAAAAGAAACACGTGTGCTCTATCTCGCAGCACACCCCGATGACGAGAACACCCGACTCATCTCCTGGCTCACACACGGAGCAGGGGTCGAAACGGCTTACCTTTCCCTTACAAGGGGGAGTGGTGGCCAAAACTTGATCGGTGCGGAACTGGGTGCCCCACTGGGCTATATCCGAACGCAGGAGTTGCTCGAGGCGCGAAAGATCGACGGCGGACGTCAATTTTTCACCCGGGCCGTGGATTTTGGCTACAGCAAAAATCCAGAGGAAACCTTTGCTTTTTGGGGCAAAGAGGAGGTGCTGTCGGATGTGGTACGCGTCATCCGGGAGTTTCGACCGCACATCATCATCACCCGATTTCCCACCGATGGGCGCGGAGGACATGGCCACCATACGGCCAGTGCACTCCTGGCAGCTGAGGCCTTCGATCTGGCTGGTTCCGTAAGTGCGTTTCCAGAAGAATACGGTATGCCATGGACCCCTGAGATGCTGTATTGGAACGCGAGTTCCTGGTGGGACAAGACCTTGCCCGATCGAGCGAAGAAGGAAGACGAGATCGTTGAGGTGGAAGTTGGGGGATTCGATCCGATCAATGGCCTCTCCTGCAATGAATTGGCTTCCATGAGCCGCAGCATGCACAAGAGTCAGGGCTTCGGTGTATCAATGTCGAGAGGATCGTTGAAGGAATACCTCATTCATCAAAAAGGAGCCAATGCATTTTTCGATCGGCTTTTCCCCGAATTGCCAAGCAAGGCGGATCATTACGCCCTGAAGGCAGCGGAATTGCTGGCAGCAGGCGATCGATCGGGTGCCATTGAAAAACTCCTGGACCTAAAGGAAGGGGGCGGTCATTCCACGGCATTCGATCGACGTTTAGACAACATTGTAGCTGGTCTTTTGGGACTGCATGCAGAGGCACTGGCATCGAGTGGATACGCGGCAAAGGGCGAAACGATGGACGTGGAATTGCGCTGCATCAAGCGTATGGATATTCCATTGACTATAAGAGAGATCGACTGGAACGGCCGCATTCAAGAACAAAGTGAAGAACTCCCAAGGGACCAGATGCTGATCGTCAAAGACCGCATTCGCTGTGGCGCTTTGAACGGACCATATTGGCTGGAGCGTCCATTCAGCACCCTTCACGACGTTCCGGACAGCCTTATCGGACTTCCCATGGCCAAAACAGATCCTTTTGTTGGTTTGACCTTCGATCACCTTGGCAGGCAATTCTCCCTGCGATTGGCTGTGGAATATAAAGAGGTGGATCGCGTGGATGGTGAATTGAAACGGCCAATGGTCGTCGCTCCGCCGCTGACCGTCCGTTTTGCCTCACCCAGTTTGGTCACCACCGGTTCTGCCGTCGATGCAGTCGTTCAGATCCGTTCCTGGAGCGACTCGGTATCAGACAAATTGGGTTTCGATGTGCCGAGTGGATGGACTGTTACACCCTCCTCCATTCCCTTTGAGCTGGCTCAGGCTGGAGATGTTCAGAACATCCCGATCCGGATCGATCCGCCCAAGGACACGCGGACCGGTGTGTTGCGCCCCAGTCTGAAGTCTTCGTCCGACCTGGTTCGCAGCTCACTGTCCATCGATCATCCACACATCGTCCCTACAGAACTCTTTTTGCCTTCGGAATTGAAGCTGGCCAACGCATCCATCGATATCGATGCGGCCAAGGTGGGCTACATCGCCGGAGCGGGAGATGCCGTGCCCGAGGCCATTGAACGTATGGGATTCGAACTGGAATTCATAGATGAAGATCGCTTGCGTCGGGGCGGTTTGGAGGAGTACATGGCCATCATTGCAGGAATACGCGCCTACAATGTGAATGATTGGTTGCCCGGTGTACAATCCATTCTCATGGATTATGTCGAAGACGGAGGCAACTACATCGTACAATACAACACGCGAAGCCGGGATCTGAAACTCACTTCCTTTGGCCCCTATCCCATGAAGCTCAGCAGGGAACGCGTCAGTGATGAAACAGCTGCCGCCACGCTGATCGATCCTTCTCACGGTGTTTTCCGATCGCCGAATCGGATCACTGAAGCCGACTTTGAGGGTTGGGTACAGGAGCGTGGGCTCTACTTTGCAGACATCTCCTCGCTGGATCCGCGCTACGAAACACTGATCAGCTGGCACGATAAGGACGAGCCTCCCCGGCTTGGCGGGCTCATTGTTGCTCGCCATGGCGAAGGCGCCTTCATGTACACGGGTATATCCTTTTTCAGGCAGTTGCCTGCAGCGGTACCTGGGGCCTACAGATTGCTGGCGAATCTGATCTGTTATGAGCCCTGATCGAGACCCTTTGGAACGATCGTTCAGGATCTGGCACAGTGCAGTTCTGCTCTTTCTTTTCCTACAGATACTGCTCTTCCACTGGATGAGTCTTCATTACGCGACGCAATGAACGGGGCGGATTGGTTGGTACTCATCGGCAGCCTGCTGAGCATTGTCGGCATCGGTATCTACCGAACGCGGAGGAAACAGTCGGTCGATCAGTACCTGAAAAGCGGCAATGAGATGGGATGGCTCAGCATCGGTTTCGGTGTGATGGCCACTCAGGCGTCGGCGATCACCTTTCTGAGTACACCGGGGCTCGGCTACGAAAGCGGGCTTCGATTCGTTCAGTTCTACTTTGGAATGCCCATCGCGATCGTACTGATCAGTCGTTTCTTTTTGCCCATCTACTACCGGCTGAGGGTCTTCACAGCCTATGAGTTCCTCGAGCAGCGTTTTGACCGGAGGATGCGCGTATTCACCGCTTTTCTCTTTTTGGTCCAGCGCGGTTTGGCGGCCGGGTTGACCATTTACGCGCCAGCGATCATCCTCAGTACCATTCTCTCATGGGATCTGAATCTCACCATTTTGGCTGTGGGTGGATTGGTCATTTTTTACACTGTAAGCGGAGGGAGTAAGGCGGTCAGTGTCACGCAAAAGTGGCAGATGAGCATCATTCTCCTGGGAATGTGCGCGGCAGCCTTTGTGTTGGTTCAGCGCCTCGTGTCGCACGTTGCACTGAGCGATGCCTTGGTTCTGGCCGGTTTGACCGGAAGAATGCAGGCCATCGACACGGGCTTCGACTGGAATGAGCGCTACACGCTCTGGTCGGGATTAACGGGCGGGCTGTTCCTGGCCCTGAGTTATTTCGGAACGGATCAAAGTCAGGTGCAGCGTTATCTGGGCGGTCGATCCATGAAGGAAAGTCGTCTTGGATTGTTGTTCAATGCGGTCATCAAGATTCCCATGCAGCTGGGGATCCTGATGCTCGGGGTCCTGATCTATGTGCTCTATCTGTATGAAGAACCGCCCATTCACTTCAATGAAAATGGCCTTCAGAGCCTGCAGAACTCAGAAGGCTCCGTGGAGCTAAAAGATCTACAGCGGGCGTTCTCAGAGAATCATGGAAGAACGACCGAAGGCACAAAAGCGCTTTTGCAGGCCAAAGCGTCTGGCGATCTGTCGGCGATGGAAAAGGCAGAAGATAAATGGTCGGAATCGCTGAAGGAAGAGAACCGCATCCGGTCGGAGGTCAAAACGCTCATAAAGGAAGAACGACCGGATCTGAATGTCAAGGACACCAACTATGTGTTTCTTCATTTCATCATGAATTACCTGCCTCATGGGCTCATCGGGCTTTTACTTGCAGTGATCCTAAGTGCGGCAATGAGCAGCACGAGCGGAGAGCTGAGTGCCCTTTCGAGTACCACTTTGGTCGACCTGTACATGAGGCGGCGGTCTGAGGAAAAGAACGAGCTGCGGATGTTGCGGGCCGGGCGATGGATCACAGTGGTTTGGGGCCTGCTTGCCCTGTCCTTTGCCTTGAGTGCCCGTCTGTTCGACAACCTGATCGAGATGGTCAATCTGTTGGGGTCGCTTTTTTACGGGACCATTCTCGGGATATTTCTCGTGGCCTTCTTTCTGAAGAAGGTACAGGCACGGGCCGTTTTTCTGTCTGCATTGATCGCTGAGTCCGCTGTCCTGATCATCCACTTCGGACGGGTAGGGGACTGGCCATTTTTCCGCAACCTTCAGGTGGAATACCTCTGGTACAATGTGATCGGCTGCGCGCTGCTTGTCCTTTTCGCCTTGTTGATCCAAGGCTTTGCACCCAATAAAGGGGAACAAGCTCCTCGAGCTCAGTAAGATCTATCCGAGCAGTTCCTGCACCTTGTCGGCAGCTTCCTGAAGCAGGATGGCCGAGTGCACCTGCAGACCACTCTCATCAATGATCGTCTTGGCCTCTTTCGCATTCGTGCCTTGAAGGCGCACGATGATCGGAACGGGAATCTCTCCAATGTTCCGGTAGGCATCCACAATGCCTTGAGCCACCCGGTCACAGCGGACAATTCCACCGAAAATATTCACCAATATGGCTTCGACATTGGGGTCTTTCAGGATCAGGCGAAAGGCCGTTTCGACCCGTTTGGCATCTGCCGTACCGCCCACATCCAGGAAGTTGGCCGGATTTCCGCCCGCCATTTTGATGAT
>CATILC010000004.1 GCA_949516455.1 Flavobacteriia bacterium
GTGCGTGAAAACCAAGACGGACAGGCCTACTTGAGTTTCGGTAAATACAAAGGGCGGCTGGTGAGCGAATTGCTCGAGGAGAATCCCGGTTATTTTCAATGGATACAAAACGCAGACTTTCCCTTATTCACAAAGAGGGTGTTGAACGATCTGCGGCTTAAAGCCAAATTTGGCGGATGAAGATCATCTGTGTCGGTCGCAACTATGCCCAACACGCTCGGGAAATGGGAAGTGAATTGCCCGAGGAGCCGGTATTGTTCCTAAAGCCCGATTCTGCGGTCCTTCTCAAAAGACAACCCTTGTTTCTTCCATCGTTCAGTTCCGAAGTGCACCATGAGGTGGAACTCCTGGTCAAGATCAATCGGGTCGGCAAACACATCGAAGAACACTTCGCCTACCGATACTACGATGAGGTCAGCCTCGGCATCGACTTCACTGCACGGGATGTCCAGGCAGAACTCAAGAAAAAAGGACTTCCCTGGGAAAAGGCGAAGGCTTTTGATGGAAGTGCGGCCATCGGGCAGTGGGTCAGCAAGTCTGAGATCGCACCGATCCCTGAAGTTTCCTTTCGGCTTGAAAAGAACGGCTCCATCGTTCAAAAGGGTACGGGTGCTGAAATGATCTTTTCCGTCGACCGGCTGATCGCTTACATATCGAGATACTTCACTCTGAAGAAGGGAGACGTACTGTTCACAGGCACTCCAGAGGGTGTGGGGCCTGTTTCAGCGGATGACCGACTCAAGGCTTTTTTGGGCGATCAGTGCCTCCTTGAACTTCTCGTTAAATAGTCCACTCGGACGAATCAATCAGTTGGTGCCCGGAGCCTGTCAATGCCGCTCCAATTCTGCTATATTTGTGAATTGTGCATTTTCGAGAAGACCAAAGATCTATGAAGCGACACATACTTTCTTTATTGGCCCTTACCGCCTTTTCCCTGAGCGGCATTGCCCAAACGGTTGTATTTCAAGAAGACTTTGATGCCGCTCCGCTGGGCGTCACATGTACGAGCCGAGGAGGTTCTACCCTGCCACAGGCCAACCCAGTTCCAGCAGGACAGTGGTGTTGGAACGATACGAATGCGATATCCACTTCCGCTCCTTACAGCTATCACGCAGAGACCCCACTGAGCAGCGACACGGTGGTCTTTGAGTCCAACAGCTTCAGTACTGTGGGCAATTCGTTCGTTCAACTGAGCTTTTTCCACAAAGCGCTGATGTTCGGTTCCATGCGGGCGGAGATCGAGGTATCCAATGACAACGGTGCCACCTGGACCTTGCTCGGAGGCACGCAATACCTCGGAAATTCGAGTTCATATCCCACACTGGGCTACTTCAATATCACCTCTTACCCGATCAACACTTCGATCTGGGGAACACCTGCGGCGCCTTTGCCCGCATCTCAGGCGGCTTGGAAACTGGAAGAATTCGATGTCTCCAACGAACTGGGCGGCACCAATGGATTTGCGAATTGTAAGGTCCGTTTCACCTACCGCAGCATTCAGGGAAACATCCTTCCTCAGGCCAATTGGAGCCAGTTCGACGGATGGTTCGTGGACGATGTGGAAGTTCTGGCTGCTCCGTGCGAGGTTACACCGCCATCGGCAACTTTCAATCTGCAACCTCCCCCCATCCCTTGTTACGACAATATGCCCGTGGGACCGATCGATAATCTCAACCCAAAGATCGGTGTGGACGTGACTGACCCGAGTGGCATCAATGAAGTCCGTCTGAAGTACAAGATCAACGGCGGAACAGAACAGACCATCATCCTCACCGCATCAGGCGGAAATCCCGATCGATACGAATACCAATTTGCCAACGGCGTATTGGCTCTTGGCGATACAGTAGAATACTACATAGAGGCCGAAGATGCCTCCTGCATCAACAATGTGCGCCGACTCCCCGGCATCAACGGGGCTTATGTTTCCTTTTGGGAAGTACCCGGTTTTCCGACAAAATGCGGAACGGCTGCATGTGGTGCCTCGCCGACCATCATCAACACATTCCCCTGGACAGAAAACTTTGAAGGAAATGAGTGGGTCTCAGGAACCGGAAGCGGAGATGCTGGCGTCGCGCACAGAGGAACTTTCCCCACTTTTCCGGTGAGCAACTGGAGTGTATCACCGAATACCACCACCACAGGCATGGGCTGGAGCATTCGGACAGGGACACACCCAACCAGTCAGACAGGCCCCGCCGGAGACCATACCACTGGATCGGCCACCTACATCTATTTCGAGTCAACCCAAAGTTCGAGTCCTCCCAACAGTCAGCTCATCACGCCCTGTATCGATCTGACATCCCTCACGGGCTGTGCCGCACTGGAATTTTACTACCACAAATTCGGGGGCACCATGGGCAACATGCGTGTGGACATCGATACGAGCAAGGGAACAAACATCAACAACTGGTGGGGCGGCTATTCAGTGATCCCCGGCCAAACCCATTCGAGCCCGACCGATCCCTGGACCAAAGCGTTTGTTGATCTGACGCCCTTCGTAGGCGAGATCATCCGCATCCGTTTTGTTGGAGTGCGTGGTGGAGCGAACGGAGACATGGCTCTGGATGATCTGCGGATCTTCGAGCCGGACCCCGTTGAAATGGAGATGATCTCCTTCGATGCGCCTTTGAACGGATTCTGCTCTTACAGCAGTACGGAAGACGTGATCATCAATGTAAAGAATGCGGGTTGTCAATCCATCAGCAATATTCCTGTGGCCTTTGA
>CATILC010000005.1 GCA_949516455.1 Flavobacteriia bacterium
GGATGGGTCCGCCCGATCGATGAGCCGTGCAATGGCCTCAGGCACGCCGTCCTGCTGGATCCATCCCAACCGATTGAACAGACGGACATTGTAGCTCATGACCGAAAGTTCTTTGCTGGAACCATTGACCGGATGCACTTCAGCCCAGCGGATCCATGCCGAAACATCCTTCCAGCTCAGAAGTATGGCCAGGAAGGAAAGAAGGAAATGAGGCTTGAGCCGGATCATCCAACCGATCATGAAGACCATATTGATCAAGAGCCAAAATGGAAAGAGCAATCCGAAGACCGAAAGAAGAGGAAGTTCTGAAGGAGGGAGGAGGGAACTCAGCGAGGAGGCCAGCAGCGTCAGAGCGAAGAGCGCATTGACCATCCAAATGAGTCGGGCAAATACGTTCAGCCTCTTCATCCCTCTAACGATCGCTCATGCGAAAAAGGAAGTCTTTTTCCTCTTTGCTCAGGCTCTCATATCCGCCTTTTGAGATCTTGTCGAGAATGGCATCCAATCGCTGTTGATCCGCCTGGCTGTTCGGGGCTTTAGCCGATCTGGCCGGGGCCTTTTTCGTCTTTTTGCTGTACGCCACCTTCAATCGTCCTCTTCCCTTGAGTGCGTCGGTAAGCTGTTCGATCCAGTTGTCCATGAAGGCGCCAATGTACACGCGCTGATCACGCCACTTTCGCGCCATAACGAAACCAAACAGTGCACCGCCGATGTGGGCAATATGTCCTCCCTGGTTTCCGGTCGGCATATAGGCCAGGTCCAGCAAGATCAGCAAGGCGGCAACCTGCCACATTTTCACTTCGAGTACGAAGAAGAGCCGCACAGGGAAATGCGGCGCGATGACTGCCACCGAGATCAAAATGGCCATGACACCGGCTGAAGCCCCCCGATTGGTCGCCAGAACCAGCTGATCGGAAAAGAAGGGGAACAGATTGTATGCCAGTACGTACAGCAGACCCCCGGACAACCCACCGAGGATGAAGGTGGACCACAACTTGTCTGCCCCCAGATAGGATTGAAAGATCTGGCCGGCAAAATAGAGGTACAAGAGGTTGAAAAGGATATGAGTAAAACCCTCGTGGACAAACATATAACTGAAAAGCGTCCAGGGCTTGAAAAGGAGTTCGGACAGGTCGGCAGGCAAAGTGAAATAGGGCATGACGACACTGTATATCGGCACCATGCTGAACTGACTTAATATCCGAAGTACAAGGATCAGGACAAAGGTGCCCAACAGATACGCGATCAACCGGCTCAGGGCATCCCCATCACGGAAAAAACGCAGGACATCTTCTTTGATCTGGCTCATTTCAATAATTCATTCTGCCATTGCTCTTCCATAAACGCAGCAGCACATAACCAAAGAGCATGCCGCCCAAATGCGCAAAATGAGCCACATCATCGTTGCTGCTCAGTCCGGAAAACAACTCGGCTACACCCAAGAAGAGTACGACATACTTGGCGCGAATGGGCACCAGGAAATAGAGGTAGATCAAGTTGTTGGGGAAAATCATCCCGTAAGCCAGGAGCACGCCGTATACAGCCCCTGAAGCCCCAACAGTAGGCGTATTGAACAGCCGCACGTATTCGAGCAGCTCCTGACTGTCGAAGACTGTATTCTGAATGGCGTAGTCGAGGTCATATTCAGAGTAGCCCATTGACAAGAGCTCACCCCTGAGCTGGGCCGCCTGCCAAAAGTTCACTCCGAGGTGCAGAAGCGCTGCTCCCAGTCCTGTGATCAAATAAAATATAAGGAAGCGCTGACCGCCCCAAAGATTTTCGAGGCTCGTCCCGAACATCCACAGGACGAACATATTGAAGAAGATGTGGGCGAAAAAGGTATTGGAGTGCATGAACATATGCGTCACCACCTGATAGGGCCTGAAGTTCTCCGCACCCGGCAAATAGAGCCCAAGGGTCTTGATCAGGTCAAAACCGAACTGACCCAACGCGAGGCTGGCCAAAAAGAACAGCCCATTGATGATCAAGAGGTTCTTGATGACCTCTGGAAGCATATTGAACCGTCTTGGCTGGTAGTAATTATTCATCTCTTTCGATCAGTTGTTCCGGCCGCACTTCCCACCAAAGGGCGTTGCCGTGTCTGTCCCGCTGGGGCCAGCCATTTTCGTCCATGGAGTTCATAAGGGCCTGCGCCTCCTGGCCGTTCAGCGAATGGCTGCTTTTGACCGCTTGTTTTCGCGCCAGAGCCACAGCCAATCGCTCTCTTTTCTCTTCAGTCGTTGCCTCTTCCGAGCTGCCTTCGGTCTGTATCAGTTCATCCAGTGTATCCCGCACTGCATTCTCTGTGGTGCCGTAGGGAATGGCCCTGATGTTGATCTGGCCGCCCCCTTTAGGTTCAGCGTCGAATCCCATCGACAGCATTTCAGGGAGCATTTGGCTCAAATGTTCGATCTCTTCATCTTTGAATGTCAGTTCCAAAGGAAACAAAAGCTGTTGGGCTAGGGTTCGGTCTTCTTCGATGGAACGGCAGAATCCCACGTAAAGGAGGTGCGTATGCGCCCTGGCCGTATCCACAACGCGCATTCGGTCGGTTTCGATCTGGAGCAAAAAGCGATCGTTCCAGGGCAGCACACTGCATTGGGTATCCAAAGCCTCTTCCCGTATGGGCTCAAATGCCTTTTGATAGGCCTCGTAAGAATCAGTTGTCCATTCCCGCGTCCCTTGCCTGCCCTTTGCAGCCGTGCCTCTATTTGGGGGGTCAAATGGATTGAAATGGGGGTCCACCTGGATCACTGGAGGCCGGACTGGGCGGTTGGGATCTGTGGGTGGCTGGAAACTTGCCTCGGTTTCAAAATCGATGACAGGTGAAATATTGAATTGACCGATGGCATGCCGGACACTTGCTTTGAGCAATCCATAGACGGTCCGTTCATCATCGAACTGGATCTCGGTCTTCGTGGGGTGGATATTCACATCGATGTGTGCAGGATCGATTTGAAGAAACAGGAAATATGCGGGATGCCTCTTATCGGGCAGGATGCCCTCGAAAGCTTGCAAGATGGCATGATGCAGACGGTTGCTCCGAATGAATCGGTCGTTGACAAAGAGGAATTGCTCTCCTCGGGTCTTTTTGGAGTATTCGGGCTTGCCAATGTACCCGCTGATCTGCAGCAAAGGCGTCTCTTCTTCCACAGGAACGAGCCGTTCGTCGAAAACCGCACCCATAATGCCAACGATCCGGCGTTTGCGATTGGCTGTTTGCAAATGATAAACGGTGGCGTCGCCGTGGATCAACAGAAAAGCGATCTCGGGGTGGGCAAGGGCCACCCGCTGAAATTCATCACATATATGCCGGAATTCAATGGCATCCGACTTCAGGAAATTGCGGCGCGCTGGGATATTGAAGAACAGGTTTCGTACCGAGATCTCCGTCCCTTCTGCGGCGACTGTCAGGCCGGATTCCACCACCGTACCGCCCTCGATGGTCAGTTGACTGCCCATCTCTTGCTTCTTCATCCGACTTTTTGCTTCGACCTGAGCCACCGCAGCGATGGAGGCCAAGGCTTCCCCGCGGAATCCCCTGGAACTGATCTTGAACAGGTCCTCTGCACTTCGGATCTTAGAGGTAGCGTGTCTTTCAAAGGCCAGCTTGAGGTCTGCAGCGCTCATTCCCGTTCCGTTGTCCGAAACCTTGATGAGGGTTCGGCCGGCCTCCTCGACCCATAGCCCAATCTCAGAAGCCCCTGCATCCACTGCATTTTCCAATAATTCCTTGACCACCGAAGAAGGACGCTGCACCACTTCACCCGCCGCGATCTGATTGGCGACGAGCTCCGGCAGGATTTGAATGGTATTCGAATCAGTCATCATGCATAAAAAAGCAACCACCAGGCCGCTGCAAAAAGAGCCGCCAAGATGACGCCCAGCCGAAGGCCACGACCCGATGTCCATCCGGTTCGACGTCCTTTCTGCCAATGTGACTTGAAATCCCTGACCCGCTTTTCCTCATTCCCGCTTTGTTCTCCGCTCAAGCGCTGATGCTTTTCCCGAAGTGGATCGTAGTATCGGGTGGGCAGATCGAAAGTCTGTGGTTTTCTCGACTTGAAAAGGGAGGGAAGTCGTGGGGCTTGCATCTTTCAAAAATACACGGATACACAGTCAGAGTGTAGCGATATTTACCTTGCTGTTGAAATAGGGCGCATGAGAGCAGAAAAAGACGCATTGCACAGGGTTGAAACACAAAGAAAGAAGGGAAAACAAAGGATCGTCGCACTCTTGTATGTTTTGGTCTGGTCCGGAGCCTTCGGACAAGAGAGATCCTCGGCTTGGGTAGACAGCACCTATCGCTCGTTAAGCCTCGAAGAGAAAGTGGCCCAGCTGATGGTGTTGCCCGCATATTCCAATAAAGGGAGCGAACACCGTCTTCGTCTCAACAGGGAGAACAAAGAGATCCGTCCAGGCGGATTCATTTTTTTTCAGGGCGGACCCGGTCGTCAGATCCATTTGGTCAACCAGCTTCAGGACTCTGCCCGGGTTCCCTTGCTGATCGGCATCGATGCAGAATGGGGCTTGGACATGCGGCTGGACAGCGTCATGAGGTTTCCGTGGGCGATGACCCTTGGTGCGGTCAACGACAGCAGCCTGCTCTATGAATTGGGAAGAGAGTGGGGGAGACAGTGTAAACGAACAGGCGTGAACTGGAATTTTGCACCGGTGCTCGATCTCAATACCAATCCGAAGAACCCCATCATCAACGCAAGAAGTTTTGGCGAAACATCTTCTGCTGTTCTTCCGCGAGCCATGGCCATTGCGCGGGGCATGGAAGATGAGGGAGTGATCAGCTGCATCAAGCATTTTCCGGGGCACGGAGACACAGATTCAGACTCCCACAAGACCCTGCCAACGGTGAAGAAAGACCGGGAAGAACTTGAACGCACCGAACTGATGCCCTTCCGAAAGGCGGTGGTCCACAATGTGCATTCGCTGATGGTGGCACATCTGAACATGCCAGCACTGACGGGAGAAAAAGGGCTGCCCACCAGTCTGTCCCATCGCGTGGTCACGGAGCTTTTACAGGAAGAATTCGGCTTTCAGGGCCTCGTGGTGACCGATGCACTGAACATGTCCGGTGCAGATCAGAAGGGGGAAGCTGGGGAGATCGAACTGCGCGCCTTCCTGGCTGGAAACGATATTTTGCTCTTTCCCCGCGAACCAGCTGTTGCCATCAAAAAGATCTGCTTGGCCGTTAGAAACGACAGCAGTGTTGAAAAGCATTTGGCCAAAAGCGTAAAGAAGATTCTAAGGATCAAGGAGAAGTTCAGAGTTGGAAGGAGCGAAAAGCCTTCGCCCAGCGGTTGGGAGAAAGAATTGCACAGCTCTTTTGCCAAAAGTCTGAACAGAGAACTCTGTTCTCGGGCCATCACCGTATTGGAAAATAAAAATGCGGCCATTCCCTGGGGGACAGATTCGGATACGCTCGCTCTGGTGACCTTGGGGAATGGCTCGCCGAAAGACCTGGTCTCAGCGCTCGCATTCTACGGAGCGGTGACCGAATATCCCTATGCAAAGGAGGACGAAAGGGAATTGCTGGACGCTCTGAGCCGACACAAACGAGTGCTTGTTGCCTATTACACGCAAGGATCGTCGCCCTGGAAGCCCTATGCGCCTTCTGGCGACACGCGTTCCTTTCTGCGACGTCTGGGGCAGCGATCTGCTTTTTCACTGGCCCTTTTTGCCAATCCCTATTCCTTGAATGACTTTCCAGAAGCTGAACAAGCCGAGGCACTGATCATGGCCTATCAGAACATGCCTGAAATGGAATGGGCGCTGGCCGATGTGCTGTTCGGAAATACAGCAGCCTCCGGAAGGCTTCCGGTGCGTGCATCGAAGCGATATTCCGCGGGCTCCGGATTGAATACGACCGGAGGAATTGTTCTTGGGAGAGGAACGCCCGAACAAGTGGGAATGAACTCTGAAGTGCTCCAACGCATCGAGACAGCAATGGATTCAGCCATGGCCGACCGCATGTTTCCTGGCGCTCAGGTCCTCGTGGCCAGAAGGGGCAAGATCGTATTCGAAAAGACCTTTGGTTTCCACACCTACGAAAAGGAAAGGCCTGTGCAGAAAACAGACCTCTACGATCTGGCATCCATCACCAAGGTGGCCGCCACTACACTGACCCTGATGGATCTGGTGGACAAGGGAAAACTCACCCTCGATCAAAAACTGGGCGATATCTACCCGGCAAGTAAAGGCAGCAACAAAGAGCAGCTTCAGCTTCGGGAGATCCTGGCACATCAGGCCGGCCTGAAACCCTGGATACCGTTCTATTTGGAAACTATGGAAGA
>CATILC010000006.1 GCA_949516455.1 Flavobacteriia bacterium
CTGGAGGACAATATCCGCCGTTTGCGCCGCCATCCCTGCCTGGCCTTGTGGTGCGGCAACAATGAGATCGAGGTGGCGTGGAAGAACTGGGGCTGGCAGACTCAATACGGATATTCCCGCACGGATTCGATGGCGATCTGGTCGGATTATCTGCAGATGTTCGATTCACTCATTCCCGCTCAGCTGGCTCAAATGCATCCGCAACTGCCCTATGTTTCAAGCTCACCGCTGAGCAATTGGGGCACAAGGGAGAATTTCAATCACCATTCCATGCACTACTGGGGGGTATGGCACGGAAAAGACCGTCTGGAGGATTTCGACATGAATATTGGTCGCTTCATGGTCGAGTATGGATTTCAATCCTATCCGGAGCAGTCCACGCTGCTGGGTTCCATGGAGGTTTCGGATCTGGATCTTTCTTCTGAGGTCATGGCGAACAGGCAAAAGAGTTATGTGGGAAATGGCCTGATCGATGAGTTCATCTCGGCCTACCTCGGCCCTGCAGAAGATTTCGGAGATTTCGTGCAGAAGAGTCAGCGCGTGCAGGCCATGGCCTTGCAGCGGGCGATCCGCGCACATGTGGAAGCCGATCCACATTGCATGGGAACACTTTTTTGGCAGTTGAATGACTGCTGGCCCGGACCGAGTTGGAGTGTGATCGACCATCAGGGAAGGAGGAAACAGGCCTATCAGGCAGTGAAAAGCGAATTTCTTAGGGCTGATTCAATAAGACCTTGATGACTCTTATTCAAGCATACCTCATTCCACTCTTTGGTTTGATGAGTCGAGCAGATTTGATTCTTGGGCGAACGAATCCAGTTTTTTTTCTCTTCATTGAGGAAGATCAGCGTTGTAAAAGGAGGACTTGAACTAAGTTCGCACGGTTTTTCATAGAACGATCTTCCAGCACAGGCGCACAGCAGTCTTTGTGATGACCAAGGGTCACAAAGAACTTGCTCGGTCAACTCCCATGACTTTATAAAAATGGTATTCAATCTTTTTGACTTTAAACAAGACGTAGACTACAAGACAGAAGTGCTTTCTGGTCTGACAGTTGCCATTGCCTTGATTCCTGAAGCAGTGGCTTTTGCGCTAATTGCAGGTCTATCCCCTTTAACTGGGCTATATGCGGCATTTGTCATGGGTTTGGTGACTTCTGTTTTTGGTGGAAGGCCGGGGATGATATCCGGAGCAACAGGTGCTGTAGCCGTTGTGCTTGTCGGTTTGGCCAATACTCATGGGCCAGAGTATGTTTTTGCCGCGGTAATTCTTGCTGGTGTGTTGCAAGTTCTGTCTGGACTCATGAGATTGGGCAAATTCATGAGATTGGTTCCTCATCCTGTCATTTTTGGATTCGTGAACGGATTGGCGATTATTATTTTCATGTCTCAGCTCACCCAATTTCAAGGTTCAAATGGAGAATGGCTAGCTGGCCCAGAGCTCTACATGAATTTGGGACTTGTTTTGGTGACCATGCTAATTATCTGGAGTTTTCCGAAGCTGACACGGGCAGTTCCCTCTTCACTGGTTGCAATTCTTGTGGTTTCTGCAATGGTCATCGGTTGGGACATTCCTACCAAAACAGTAGGAGATCTGGCATCTATCAGTGGCGGGTTTCCTCCCTTTCATCTCCCTTTAATTCAATTGAACGTAGAATCACTTCTCACCATTCTTCCCTACTCCTTCGTGATTGCCGGAGTTGGACTCATTGAAAGTTTATTGACATTGAATATTGTGGATGAGATAACGGAATCAAGAGGAAGAGGAAACAAAGAAGCAGTGGCTCAAGGCACAGCGAATATCCTTTCGGGAATATTTTCCGGTATGGGCGGATGCGCAATGATCGGTCAGAGTTTGATCAACATTTCCAATGGTGCCAGGGCTCGGCTCTCAGGAATTGTAGCTTCCGTGGTTCTGTTGTTGTTTGTGATGGTAGGTGCCAATTGGATCGAACGGTTACCCATGGCCGCATTGACTGGGTTAATGATCATGGTCGCTTTGGGAACATTTGAGTGGGCCAGCTTGAAGACCATCACGAAAATGCCACGATCGGATATTTTCGTCATGATCGTGGTGACAGCCGTTACGGCTGTTTTACACAACCTTGCACTTGCGGTTGTTATTGGAGTAGTGATATCAGCCTTGGTATTTTCGTGGGACAATGCAAAACGCATTAGAGCCAGAAAATCTGTAGACGCTGAAGGTGTCAAGCACTACGAATTATATGGTCCTTTATTCTTTGGTTCGGTGGGCGTGTTCAATGAGAAATTTGATGTGCAAGGTGATCCTGATCAAGTGATCATTGATTTTTGTGAGAGCCGTGTTGTTGATATGTCGGCCATAGAGGCCTTGAATAAACTGACTGAACGCTATTCCAGATTAGGAAAGAAGGTACAATTAAGACATCTGAGCCCGGATTGCAGAAAGCTGCTCAAAAATGCGGACAGGATCATTCAGGTGAATGTCCTTGAGGATCCCAATTATAAGATCGTGGTGGACAAGCTATAGGGCGTGGATCGTATTTGTTAATCAATAACGACAAGAAGTTTTAAATACCAAGGTTTTTGTGTTTCATTGGTATTGGATCAACCGTTCATACAAGGACGCGCACTTTTGGCATAAAGACTCTAATTTCAAGGGTAAAGGCTCATGGGCTGCTTTATATGGCTTGAATCCTGTGGAGGCATGCACCGAATGATACCAGTGTTTGGCCCATGGCCCGTCTTCCCGGATTCCGCCTGTTTTCCATTGAAGCATGGCTTCCTCGAAAGGAATCTCCAGAAATGTGCAGAGGGTTTTTAGCTGTTCTTTCGGATTGCTCAGGATGGTCTTGCCTTCAATGAGGCGGAATGGAATGCCTTCCGTTGTCAAATGCTCTGCCAGGCGGACTTGATCCGCGTAGCCCACATCCTTCAGAGTTGGATAGGGGATCACCTTGTGAAAGGAGGACAGCATTTCCCGGGGGGCTCTTGTGAGCAGGATGTTCTTTCCGCTTCTGAGGAAGTTCAGGTCCAGTCCTTGCAAATGATGGGTCATATTCTTGAAGAAAATGACCTTTCGACCCGAAAGCTGGAGCATGTTCTGGACAGCCCTCTTCCCATCGCATTCCAACTGGTCCATGATCTCGTCGGCAGACGGATGACGGTCCTTAATCGGGGATCTTTTCAGATAGTGGCCGTAGAGCGGTTCGTCCACCACGCGGCAATCGCTGCGCTGAGCAAAGGAGTACATCAGGGCAGTGGAGATGTTGCGGGGTCCGGACCAGAGGAAGATTCGTTTCGGCGCGGGCTCAGCAGTCATGGATCAAGGCTTCGTAGGCGACCTGAAGTTGTTTGGTGACCGGGCCTATACGGGCATCAGTTCCGATCTCTCGGCCGTCGATCCAGAAGACCGGCGTGAGTCCACCAAAGGTTCCGGTGACAAAGGCCTCATCGGCCGAATAGCAATCAAAGAGAGAGAAATTCTTTTCTCTGCATACCAGTCCGTTGGAGCGGCTCAATTCGATCACTTTCTGTCGGGTGATCCCATTCATACAGAACTGATCGGTGCTCGTCCAAACTTCGCCCTTCTGCACGATGAAGAAATTGGTGGAATTGCAGGTCGCGACAAACCCGTTGATATCGAGCATCAGGGCCTCATCAGCTCCGGCTTCCAGGGCCTGCACCAGCGCCTGTACTTCATGAAGTTTGCTGTGGCAGTTGAGTTTGGGATCCAGGTAGTCCGGGCGACCTCTTCGGACGGTGGAAGTGAAAAGACGCAAACCGCGTCTTCTGCTCTCCTCGGATGCGATCTTGTGTTCTGCAATAATGACCACGTTCGGGCCGGAGAGCGTCAGCCGGGGGTCTTGGGAAGGCGTTTTCTTGATGCCTCGGGTGATCATGACCCGAATGTGCACGCCATCTTCCATAGCGTTCGCCTTCAGTGTCTCCCAGATCTGCTGTTCCAGCTCTTCCTTGGTGAAGGGAAGCTTCAGCCCGATCGCTTTCGCCCCTTTCCATAGCCGCTCAAAATGATCCTGCAGAAAGCACAGGCGGCCACGATGCAGCCGTATGCCTTCCCAGACGCCATCGCCTACCAGGTAGCCGCTGTCAAAAACAGATATGCTGGCCTCAGCCCGCGGCATGAGCGCGCCATTGACGTAGATGAGCACATTTTCATTGCGCCCATCCTCCTGTGCATTGTGCGTTCCGTGGGTCATGTGGTCAACAGCCGATCAATCGATCAGTGCATTGAGCGTAGTACTGGGCCGCATGGCCGCTTCGGCTTTGTTTTCGTCAGGCCTGTAGTATCCACCTATATCCATCTTCCGACCCTGCACTGAAATGAGTTCTTCGTTGATGCGCGCTTCGTTTTCCCTGAGCGACGCTGCCAGATCGGTAAATGCCGATCGCAGTTCGGCATCCTTGTCTTGAGAGGCGAGTTCCTCTGCCCAGTACATGGCCAGATAGAAATGGCTTCCTCGGTTGTCGTGTTCACCGCTCTTGCGCGATGGCGCCTTGTTCTCCAAGAGATATCTGCTGTTGGCCCGATCCAGACATGCAGCCAATAGCTGTGCTTTTGTGTTGTTCTGGCCCTCTGCCAGGTGCTTCAATGATTCGGCCAAGGCCAGGAATTCACCCAAAGAGTCCCAGCGCAGGTGATTTTCTTCCACAAGCTGCTCCACGTGCTTGGGCGCAGAGCCACCAGCTCCTGTTTCAAACAATCCGCCTCCGTTCATCAATGGTACAATGCTGAGCATCTTGGCACTCGTTCCCAGTTCGAGGATGGGGAAGAGGTCGGTCAGGTAGTCCCGAAGTACGTTGCCCGTAACAGATACTGTATCCAATCCGCGGCGCATCCGGTCCAGAGAGAAATGGGTGGCGTCCACTGGAGACATGATCGGAAGTTCGAGGCCTTCGGTATCGTGTTCTTTCAGATACTGATGAACTTTTTGGATCAGTTCGGCATCATGCGCTCTTTCTTCATTCAACCAAAAAACAGCAGGCACTCCGGTTTCTCTTGCACGCTTCACGGCCAGGCGAACCCAATCCCTAATGGGGGCATCTTTGGTCTGACAAGCTCTAATGATATCTCCCTCGGACACCTCTTGCTCCATCAAGACTTCATTCCGCTCGTCCACAAAACGCAGCTTTCCGCTGCTTGCGATCTGAAATGTCTTATCGTGTGAGCCATATTCTTCCGCCTTCTGCGCCATGAGCCCCACATTGCTGACGCTTCCTATCTGGGTGGGATCCAAAGCGCCATGACGCTTACAGTCATCGATCACGGCCTGATAGACACCTGCATAAGAGCGGTCTGGGATGATGGCTTTGGTGTCCTGTGAGCGTCCTTCGGCATTCCACATTTGCCCGGAATTGCGGATCATCGCAGGCATGGAGGCATCGATGATCACATCACTTGGTACGTGCAGGTTGGTGATGCCTTTGTCTGAATTGACCATGGCCAGATCAGGGCCACGTTCCAAGGCCTTGGAAAAGGCCTTTTCAAGAGTCTCTTTTTGCTCGGATGGCAGCTCGGCTATTTTGCTCAGAACCTGCCCAAGGCCATTGTCCGGATTGGCTCCAGCCCCTTCGAGCCATTCTGCATGTTCTTCGAATACGTCTTTGAAAAAAGACCGGACCACATGACCAAATATGATGGGGTCGCTGACCTTCATCATGGTGGCTTTCAGGTGAACAGAGTAGAGCAGTCCTTTGGCCTTGGCATCTGCCAATTCCCGATCGAGGAAGCGCCTGAGGGAATCGACACGCAGCACCGCAGAGTCCATCACCTCGCCAGCCTGCAGTGCGATGGATTCCTTTAATATCGTTTCACTGCCGTTCGCATCCACGTGCAGCATGCGTACTTCACAGGCTCGGTCGGTGGTGATGCTTTTTTCACTTTCGAAGAAATCTCCTTCCTGCATATGGGCCACATGCGTCTGGCTGTCCGCAGACCAGGCCCCCATTCTGTGTGGGTTCTTTTGGGCAAACTCCTTGACCGCGCCGGGCGCCCTTCGGTCTGAATTGCCCTCTCTCAGGACAGGGTTCACAGCACTTCCCTTGATGCGGTCGTAGCGGCTGGCGATCTCCTTTTCACCCTCCGTTTCTGGCTTGTCCGGATAGTCGGGTAGTTGGAATCCCTTTTCCTGCAATTCGGCAATGGCCGCCTTGAGTTGTGGCATGGATGCCGAGATATTCGGCAACTTAATGATGTTGGCCTCGGGTGAGAGGGCCATCTGCCCGAGTTGACTCAGTCCGTCTTCCATTATTTGATCGGCCTCCAGATGATCCGCGAAATTGGCCAGGATCCGCCCCGCCAGTGAAATATCGGTCAGTTCCACATCCACACCGCCTTTGGAGAGAAAATGACGGATGATCGGCAGGAATGAATAGGTGGCCAGCGAAGGGGCTTCATCAGTATAAGTGTAATGGATCCGGGACATGAATGATGTACGTTGATATTTTTAATGGAGTTCGGCGGTCAAAAGTAGTGCATCCGTTACCAGTTCATCAAGATCCTCAATGGGCAATATGGCCATTGAAACTGCTGTTTGATTTTCGCCTTCGAACATGTCCGTTCCGCGGTCGTTTTGATACTTTCGCATTCAACATAAGACAGCTCGGAAACACTTGTCCAGAACAGAGGAACACAGCACTGCAGAAGCACGGGAGATCGTCCTGGAAGAGCTGGAAGCGCGCGACTTCTACGGCACACATAACCGCTACTTCAACAGCATCCGATCCTATTTTCCGGAGCTGAAGATCACGGCAAGGGGCGACCGCATCCTCATTCATGGTCCCGAGGCCCAGCAGAGGCTCTTTGCGGAAAAACTGAATCTCTTGCTGGAACACTTTCATCGGTACAACAGCCTCTCCGAGCAGGCGATCGAGCGCATCATGCTCGAAGGGGGAGAGGAGAAAGAGATCAACGGAAAACACGAGGCCTTGCTGCACGGAACCAACGGTCAGCTGATCAGGGCACGAACGCGCAATCAAAAGCGAATGGTCCATTCCATTGAGGAGAACGACATGCTCTTCGCGATCGGTCCTGCGGGTACGGGCAAGACCTACACTGCTGTGGCTTTGGCGGTCAAGGCGTTGAAAGAACGCGAGGTCAAGCGGATCATACTTACCCGGCCCGCCGTGGAAGCGGGAGAGAATCTGGGGTTTTTGCCGGGCGATCTGAGAGAGAAACTCGATCCGTATCTGCAGCCATTGTACGATGCACTTCGGGAAATGATCCCTCCTGAGAAGCTCGCTTCGTACATGGAAAACCAGACGATACAGATCGCGCCTTTGGCTTTTATGCGGGGAAGGACACTCGACCGGGCGTTCGTGATCCTCGACGAGGCGCAGAATACCACATTGGGCCAGATGAAAATGTTCCTTACCCGAATGGGCGAGTCGGCCAAGTTCGTTGTGACCGGGGACATGTCTCAGGTGGATCTGCCGAGGAACCAGAAAAGCGGACTGCGTGCAGCGGAGAATATTCTTCGGTCAGTGGAGGGTGTTTCCTTTGTGCACCTCGATGAGATGGACGTCATTCGTCATCGATTGGTGAAAAAGATCATTCGGGCATTCGAGGAAAATGACGACCAAGCCTCTGGGAACCAGGTGAAATGAAAAATTTACCCCACACACTGACCGAACTGGATCTGGAATTACCCGATGTGAAACGACACTACCGGGGGAAGGTCCGGGAGCTTTTTGAAACCAATGGCGGCTGGCTCTTTTTGGTTGCGACGGACAGACTTTCGGCCTTTGATGTGATCATGCCCAAAGGCATCCCCTTCAAAGGGCAGGTTCTGAATCAGTTGGCTGAGTACTTTTTGAAGGCGACTTCTGAAGTCGTACCCAACTGGTGGCAGGCAAGTCCCGACCCGAATGTGGCGGTCGGCCGGGCCACCGAACCGTTCAAAGTGGAAATGGTCATCCGAGGTCATCTGAGCGGGCATGCATGGCGCACCTACAAGGGTGGTCAGCGAATGCTCTGTGGCGTATCCATGCCGGAAGGATTGCGGGAGCACGATGCATTCCCCGAGGCCATCATCACACCCTCCACCAAGGCGGAGAACGGTGCCCACGATGAAGACATCAGCAGAGAAGAGCTCCTTGCCCGAGGAATTGTGGATGCCGCAGATTACGAAGTGCTGGAAGAGTATACGCGCCGACTGTTCAAAAAAGGGCAGGAGATGGCTGAGGAACGCGGGCTCATTCTGGTGGACACGAAATACGAATTCGGCAAGACCGCAGACGGGGAGATCTTGTTGATCGATGAGGTACATACGCCTGATTCCTCCCGGTATTTTCATCTGGATGGATTTCAGGAGCGACAGGACAGAGGCGCGCCTCAGGAGCAACTCAGCAAGGAGTTTGTTCGTGAGTGGCTGATAGCCAATCATTTTCAAGGAAAGGAGGGGCAGGCCATACCCGAGATGTCCGATGCCTTTACGCTTGAAGTCAGTGAACGGTACAGAGCCCTTTACGAACAGTTGACCGGGCAGGCATTCATCCCTGAACCGACAGAGAATTTACAGGAGCGAATTGCAACTTCGTTTCGATTATTTTTGAACCAAAATCCATCACCATGAAAAAGACGATCCTCAGCGCGATCGCTATTTGTGTACTTTCTTTCAGTGCGCAGGCCCAAATTGATTTCGGACTGCGGGCCGGAGTCAATTTCACAGATATGAAGCTCAAAGATGTCGCTGACAGCCAGACCTATTCGGATATCGCCAATGGCGGTATGGAGTATGGGTATCACTTTGGCGGTTATTTGAATTTAAATTTCTTTTTGTTGGAGCTACAACCTGAAATCTTGTACACGCGGGTAAATGGTTCCCTGGAAGGTATTGATGCATCCGGGAAGGCCTTCTCTGAGAATCTGGGTATTCATACGGTAGATATTCCATTCAACTTGATCTTTGGCATGGGTCCTGTACGCTTGGGTGCGGGTCCTGTCATTTCGTACCAATTCGCCTCTGCAAGCGAAATAGTTCAGTTTAATGGGTTCAATAGTATTGTGTGGAACGCACAGGTTTTGGCTGGAGTGGAGTTGGGTAAGTTCCAGTTGGATTTGCGTTATCAATTGGGACTCACAAGTGCTATGGAGAGCTTGAAGATCGGATCTGCAAATTCCGTACTTGCCTCAGCCAATACCTCACAAATCATCCTTGCCCTCGGTATAGACCTTGGCTTTCTCATATTCTAGTCTCCATTGGAGATCCAAGATTCGGTCGTCCTGATCACGGGCGGAAGTTCCGGCATCGGTCGCGCAGCGGCCGAGCTATTGGTGGCAAAAGGAGCCAAGGTCTATATCACCGGCAGGGACAGCGAGAAGCTATTACGGACGGCAAAGGAGATCGGTGCAGAGCCTTTGTTGGCCGATATGACCTCGGATGAGCAGCTGGCCAATGCATTGAAGCATATTGTGGATTCCAGCGGCCACTTGGATGTTCTGATCAACAATGCTGGAATAGGATCCTTCGGCCCTGTTGATGAGTTGAGCCGCTCGGATTTCAGAGAAGTGTTCGAGGTAAATGTATTTGGGGCGGGGATTCTGGGCGCTTTATGCGCCGCTCATTTCAAGGAAAGAGAAAAAGGACACATCCTCAATATCGGTTCAAGTGCGAGCGTCAAGGGCTTTAAGAATGGCTCGGTCTATTCGGCTTCCAAGTTTGCATTGCGTGCACTGAGTCAGTGCTGGAAGGACGAGCTGCGTCCTTACAATGTCCGTGTGACCCACATCAATCCGAGTGAAGTGACCACTGCTTTCTATCAGGAAGACCGGAAAGAGCGGGAGGAACAACCCAATAAACTTCGGGCTGCGGATCTGGCCCGGCTGATCCTGAGCTGCCTTGAGCTGGACGATCGAGGTTTTATACCAGAGGTCAGCCTTTGGGCGACCAATCCGTTTTAAGTCCTCGCGAAACCTTTCATTCCACCCAATCGGCGATGAAGAGATTCGTCGCCCGTGTTCCGCCATTCTCTCTGTTGGAGGCAAAAACGAGTTTGCTGCCGTCGGGTGAGAACATCGGAAAGGCATCGAACTGCCGATCGAAGGTGATCTGCTCCAATCCGCTGCCGTCCAGACCGATCATATAGAGGTGAAAGGGAAATCCCCTAGGGCTTGCATGATTGCTGCTGAAAATGATCTTTTCTCCGCTTGGATGGAAAAAGGGCGCCCAATTTGCCTGACCGAGATCGGTGATCTTTCGAAGATCACTTCCATCCGCATTGCAGACGTAGAGTTCCATTTCTGTGGGCTTCACCAAACCCTGGCTGAGGAGCGTCTTGTATTCATCGATCTCTTCCTCGGTCTGTGGTCTGCTCGAGCGGAAGACGATCTTGCTTCCGTCAGGTGAGAAAAAGGCGCCGCCGTCGTAGCCGAGTTCAGAGGTGATCTGCCGGAGATCAGAGCCGTCGAGTGCGCAGGTGTACAATTCGAGATCTCCGCTTCGCATGCTCGTGAAGACCATGCGGTCGCCTTGAGGTGAGACCGTTGGTTCTGCATCGTAGCCCGGCGTATCGGTCAGCTGGTTTTTGATGTTTCCATCGAGGTCGGCCACGAAAATATCGAACTCAGGATAGATCGGCCAGACATAGGCTCCGTCCTCACGAGGCTGGGGTACAGGCGGACAGCTGTCGTGGACCAAATGGGTACTCGAATAGACGATCAGGCTGTCTCCGGGCAGGAAGTAGGAACAGGTGGTGCGTCCCTTTCCCGTGCTGATCATGGGCGGACGGATCTCTCTCAGGTCGTCCTTGTTCCAGTCAAAAGCAAAGATCTGGTCGCAGCCCAGCCCCCACTCGGGATTGGAAATCTGGCAGACCAGCTGGCTGCCATCAAAACTGAAATACGCCTCGGCATTGTCTCCCCCAAAGGTGAGCTGCCGTACATTGGCCAGATGGACTTCCTCTGGGTAATGAAGCATGCTTTCGTAGGTGCCACCGCTCCAGTTCTCAGAGCGCTCCTCTGAATTGTTCGTCACACCTTCCTCAGAAGGGACACTTGGGCCCTGACAGGCACTTAGAGTAAAGAGCAGTGCTCCAAGGGAATAAATACTGCGCATGCGAGAAATTTTAGAATTAAACGGCGCCAAAGATAAATTGTGCGCACCGAGGTCAGTGAGCTCCCAATAGGATGGAATAGGCGGCAGGACCTTCGTTGAACAGGAGGTCGAGAATACTCAGGCCGGCGATGAAAGAATGTGGACGATCATAGCCCAATTGCCGATAGGGCGTGGCTTTCAACACCATGTCTTTTTTGGGGTGAATATCGAATCGAAGGTCCGATGGAGCCGGCGCTGTGAATTCTGTGGTCAGACCGATCGGCTGCTCAAGTCCGAGCCATTTTTGGCAGATCTTCAAGATCCTCATGTTCCAGCTCCAAAGAGGTTCCTCGATCGGCCGTTCGTACAGTTCTTTGATCTCAGGGCCGAGGGCCGAGAAAAATGCGGCGTGGGCGTAGGCGGATTCAATGGCTTTCCAATGCACCCGCCACCAG
>CATILC010000007.1 GCA_949516455.1 Flavobacteriia bacterium
ACACCCAGTTCCCGCATCTTCACCTCATTGGCATAGGCCACCACACCACCCTTGAAGTATGCCGAACTGCCGGAGACGGTGGTGAGCAGATGGGCGATGTAGCCGCCAGTGCAGCTCTCCGCAGTGGAAAGGCTCCATCCCTTTTTGATCAGGGACCGTCCGACCACTTCCTGCAGGCTGTCTCGGCCTTCGCCATAGATCTCTGTTCCAATGACCTTCCGAAGCTTTTGGTGCTCCTCTTCGATGCGGTGTTCAAGCGCAGCGCGTTCGCCCATTCCGGTCAGCCGCAACTTGACGATGCCCGGTGAAGGTAGATAGGCCAGCTTCAAACTCTTCGGCAGTCCCAGCTCCCAATCGCGTATCTGTTCGGCCAGAACGGATTCTGGGATGCCTTGGGTGAGAAAGGTCCTGTGGACGATGTCCTGCTGGAGAAAGTTTTCTGCGATCCAGGGCAGCACCGCCGTGTGCATGAGGTGCTTCATCTCGTAGGGCACCCCCGGCATGGAGATGTAGAACCGGTCCTCGTGTTCAAATCGCATGGCACTGGCCGTACCCACATCGTTCTTCCAGATAAAGGCATTGCTGGGCAATTCCGCCTGATCCCTGTTCAGATGGGAAATGTCCCGCCCCATTTGCCGAAAGAGCGACTGGATATGAGCAAAGATCTCCTCATTGAATTCGAGCTGGCCACCGAAAAAATGGGTGAGGGTGTGCTTGGTCAGATCATCTTTTGTCGGACCAAGTCCGCCGGTGATCAGTATCAGCTTTGTCTCTGAATGCAGGTCGTTCAGCGTTTGGACGATGGCCTCTGAAGTATCGCGTATGGAGTGGATGCGGTGCACTTCCACGCCCACTTCGTTCAGCTTTTGGCCCATCCAGGCCGAGTTGGTATCGATGGTTTGTCCGATGAGGATCTCATCCCCTATGGTGATCAATTCTGCCTGCATCTAGGAACTTTGTTTCTTATCGAGGAAAGACTGCAGGATAATGGCCGCGCTCATGCTGTCGACCCTTTCCTTTTCCCTTCGCTTTTGCCTGGGTACACCTGCCTCGATCATTGCCTGAACCGCCATTTTTGATGTGAATCGCTCGTCCTGCAAGAAAACCGGGATCTCCTTGAACTGTTCTTTGAGCTGACCAATGATGCGGTGCACCAGGGGCGAATTTTCCGATGCGTCACCGTCCAGTTGCTTTGGATCACCTACCACCAGACCGGCGCATGCTTCTTCGCCGATCAGCACCTCCAGTCGGTCCATCAGTTCAAGCGTCGGACAAGCCGAAACAGGTGAGGCGACCATCGCCAGCAGATCGGTCACGGCCAGACCCGTGCGTTTGGCACCAACGTCCAGGGCTATATATCTTCCTGCGGCTTTCAACTGCGTACTTTTGGCAAAAGTAGCCCAATGAAAGAAGCACTTCAGGAACGGATCGAAGCGGCATGGGAAGACCGAAAGCTGCTCGAAGAGTCGGTGTATCGCACAGCCGTGGAAGCGGTTTTGGAAATGCTGGACAAGGGCTCGCTGCGTGTGGCTGAGCCCGAAGGAAGCGGCTGGAAAGTGAACGAATGGGTGAAAAAAGCCGTACTGCTCTATTTTCCCGTTCGCCCCATGGAAACCTTTCAGGCCGGGCCCATGGAATTCCATGACAAGATCCCATTGAAGTCTGATTTTGCCGGTCAAGGCGTCCGTGTGGTGCCCCATGCAGTGGCTCGATACGGATCATTTCTGGGCAAAGGGGTTGTGCTGATGCCGTCCTATGTGAACATCGGTGCTTATGTGGATCGGGAAAGCATGGTGGACACCTGGGCCACCGTCGGCTCTTGTGCACAGATCGGAAAGCGCGTACACTTGAGCGGAGGTGTGGGGATTGGAGGTGTACTGGAGCCGCTTCAGGCCGCACCAGTGATCATAGAAGATGACTGTTTCATCGGATCAAGAGCCATTGTGGTAGAAGGTATTCGGGTCCGAAAGGAAGCCGTACTTGGCGCCAATGTGGTGCTCACCGCATCCACCCGTATCATCGATGTCAGTGGAGATCAGCCGGTCGAATTCAAGGGCGAAGTGCCGGAGCGATCGGTCGTGATCCCTGGAAGTCTGCCCAAAGAATTCCCAGCAGGCAGCTACCAGGTGCCCTGCGCGCTGATCATTGGCAAGAGAAAGGAAAGCACCGACCGAAAGACCTCGCTCAATGAGGTACTCCGCGATTTCCATCTGAGCGTATGAACAGTGCACTGGCCTTTGATGCCAAGCGAGCCTTCCACAATCCAACTGGCCTTGGGAATTACAGCCGTTTCATATTGTCTGGCCTGGCCGACCGCTATGCAGACCGTTATTCCTTTCATCTGATGAATCCAAAGCCGGGTCCACTCTTCAGCGAACGCGATCCGATACTCAAAGAAGAACGACCCGACGGGATCTATTCTACTTTTTCTTCTCTCTGGCGCAGTGCAGGCATGTACAAAGACTTAAGGAAAATGGATGTCCGTCTTTTTCACGGACTGAGCAACGAACTGCCCGCTGGCCTGTCGCTGCAGAACATCCGTTCGATCGTGAGCATACACGACCTGATCTTCGAGAGTCATCCCCAATTCTACCGACCTGCAGACCGCTGGATCTATCAAAAGAAATTCCGCTCGGCTGCACAGAATGCAGACCGTGTGCTTTGTGTGAGCGCCCGCACCCGCGAGGAGCTGATCGAACGATACGGCATAGCTGAAGAAAAGATCTTTGTGCACTACCAAAGCTGCCATACGGCCTTCCGAAAAGATGGCGATATAAAGGACCGGCAGGTTCTAAAAGAGCTGAACCTGCCCGATCAATACGCCCTTTCTGTAGGCACAGTGGAGCCCAGAAAAAATCTACGCTCAAGCCTAGAGGCACTCAAGGAGCTGGACATTCCCTTGGTGGTGATCGGAAAGGGAGGTGCGTATCGAAAGCAGTGCATGGACTTTGCCACTGAGAACGGAATGGGCCATCGGCTTTTCTGGCTGTCCGATATCGTTGCAGAGCAACTCGCATCCCTTTATCGCTGTGCTGCTCTTTCATTGTATCCATCGGAAGTGGAAGGCTTTGGCATTCCGATCATAGAAGCCTTGTTCAGCCGCTGCCCTGTGGTCACGAACCGGAAAGGCGTTTTTCCAGAAGCGGGCGGGCCCGACAGTTGGTATGTGGACCCGCGGGAACCCGAGGAGATCCGCAGTGCGATCCGGTCCATTTTGGACGATACAAAGGATGCTGAATCGCGCACGGCAAAGGGCCTTTCTTACGCACAAAAGCATTTCGATCCCGACGTGCTTATCGACCAATTGAATGGTCATTATCAGGAGCTGCTGTCGAATTGACCCTTGCCCGGACACTGTCTGAATAGTGCTTCTGCTCCTTATTTGGCTTTTTTACTTTTGTGCCGCTTATGGGAACTGGTCTCGCGCTTCTCACCCTTTTGGTTCTGGCTCTTATCGCACTCGCTTTTTGGCGCAAGGTGGAGCTGCAGTTTGAGTATCTCCAGCGAAAAGAAAGCAAAGGAAAGCAGATCGCACGCCATTGGTTGAAGACGCAAAAGAACGGGGCGCTGAAGGAGCTGCGCAACCGGGCCCTGCTGCTCTTTCCCTTGCTCTTTGGTGTCGACCGGGAAGACGAAGGAGAAGAGTTGAATGCCTTGAAGTCGAGGGTGCGAAATCTGCATTTGGCCATCTACCTTCTGCTGATGGCCGTGGTGTTGCTTGGCCTGATCGGAAAAGGACCCGTGCAGTGAATCATACGCCAGAGGACATACTGAAAATGGTCGCTGATCCGATCTTCCGACTCATCGGTGAAGCCGCTGACGAACTCGGGCAAGAGGCCTTCGTGGTGGGCGGCTACGTGCGGGATGGACTGATGGGTCGGCATCAAAAGAACGACCTGGATTTTGTGACGGTGGGCAGCGGCATTGCTCTGGCAGAAAAAGTGGCAAAAAAGACAAGTGCCGGCAAGGTTCATGTATTCCGCAATTTTGGAACGGCCATGATCCGCCACGAAGCGTTCGAATTGGAATTCGTAGGTGCACGAAAAGAATCCTACGATCGCGGGTCGAGGAAACCAACTGTCGAAGAAGGCAGCCTGGAGGACGATCAGAACAGAAGAGACTTCACTGTGAATGCTTTGGCCATTCAGTTGAATGCCGCATCCTTTGGCCAGCTGCTTGATCCCTTTGACGGGATCCGGGACATCGCTGAAGAGCGCATCCGCACACCACTGGATCCGGACCTGACCTATTCAGATGACCCCCTGCGCATGCTGCGGGCCATTCGCTTCTCCTGTCAGCTGGGGTTCACCATCGACAAGGATTCCCTGGAGGCAATAAAGAGGAATGCCCACAGGCTCGAGATCGTTTCCAATGAGCGGATCATTGCCGAATTCAATAAGGTAATGGCGTGCCCGATACCTTCTAAAGGCCTGGCACAGATGTTCGATACGGGCATGATCCATCTCTTTTTTCCTGAACTCGTGGATCTGCAAGGCGTGGAAGAAGTGGAAGGCAAACTGCACAAAGACAATTTCTACCATACCCTCGAGGTGCTGGACAATCTATGCAAGCGGACAGACAAGCTTTGGCTGCGCTGGGCCGCTCTGCTCCATGACATCGGAAAGCCAGTGGTCAAGAAATTCAACGACGACATTGGATGGACCTTTCACAACCATGAGTTCGTTGGCGCGAAGATGATCCCAAGGCTGTTTCGACGACTGAAACTGCCCATGGGTGAACCCATGCGCTATGTCAAGAAACTTGTGATGCTTTCCTCCCGGCCCGCTGTACTTTCAGAGGACGAGGTGACCGACTCTGCTGTGCGCCGACTGTTGTTCGACGCCGGAGATGAACTCGAAGACCTGATGATGCTTTGCGAAAGCGACATTACCACGAAGAACGCCAAGAAGAAACAGACCTACCTGAAGAATTTCGAGATCGTCCGCGAGAAACTCAAGCAGGTGGAGGAGGCCGATCGCATCCGGAACTGGCAGCCACCAATAGATGGCGCAACGATCATGACCACCTTTCAGATCGGTCCGGGACCAGAGATCGGACAGATAAAGAATGCCATTCGGGAGGCCATCCTCGAAGGAGACATACCCAATGAACACGCAGCCGCCTTCGGCTTCATGATCGAAAAGGGAGAATCTCTCGGACTCAAACCCAAGAAATCATGAACGAACAAGGCTGGGTACTTCGCTGCGTACTGGATGTGGAAGAAACCGTCTTCCGCGATGTGCTCGTCCGACCCGAGATCAGCCTCATGGATCTGCACAAGATCCTACTCGCTGCATTTGAAATGGACAGCACTGAGATCGCTACGGTCTATTGCGCCGACGATGACTGGAACCCACTGGCAGAATTTCCGATGATCGACTTTGAAGGCTCGGGACAGGGCACCATGGAGAGTACGCTCGTCGCCGATGTGTTGGAATCTGAAGGAGAGAAATTGCTTTGGATCGCCGATCTCGTGATGATGCGCAGCTGTTTTGTCGAATGGGTCCGGAGCTCAGATGCGCCAAAGCAAAGCATGAGTCAGGTGCTGCTCTCAGTGGGCGAAACGCCGGCTGCATCCGAAGAACTTTTTGTCCCAGACCCGCAGACCGAACAAACGGACGAGGCTGCCGGGACCGATGGAGATCAGGAATTGATGTAGGGCGCCATTTGCTCCTGCAAATGAGCGGCGGCCGCTTTGTGGCTGTCAGCGGAATCCGAACCGGGATAGAGAATGCTGCGCGAGGCATTGATCAGAAGCCCGCCTTCAGCCGTTGCTGCATTCCTACACACCTCGTCCACACTCCCCCCCTGAGCGCCTACTCCAGGAACGAGGAAAAAGTGTTCCGGGCATCTTTGTCGGATGGAAGCCAGCATCTCGGGTCGTGTCGCCCCTACAACGAACATCAGCTCATCGGGACCAAACCGCCGCGCCATGCGGTCCATGGCCTCCTCATACAGACGCTTGCCGCTCTTGAGTTCCAACAATTCAAGATCCTCAGAACCGGGATTGCTTGTCAGTCCGAGCACGACCATCCACTTTCCTTCCCGCCCCGAGAAGGGCGCCAAAGTATCCATACCCATGTAGGGAGAAAGGGTGAGCGCATCGCAGGAGAAGGTATCGAAATAGGCCTTGGCATAACGCTCAGCCGTATGTCCGATGTCTCCCCTCTTGGCATCTGCAATGATCAGATGATCGGGATGACTGGCCTTCAGATGATCCATCAATTGGGCAAAACGCCTCATTCCTTCCACGCCGTCCGATTCAAAAAAGGCGAGGTTGGGCTTGTAGGCCACGCAATGATCTGCCGTTTCCGAAATGACCTGCTTTAGAAAGGCCAGCTGCGGATCTTCTTCGTTCAGATAGGCGGCGGGTATGGAATCCATCTTGGGGTCGAGTCCCACGCAGAGCATGGACTTCTTTCTCTTGATCTGACCGATCAGTTCAGCTCTCTTCATACTCATTCGGATCCTTCCTGCATTTTTTCAGCGTTCTCAGCCAGTTGCAATCGATCGAGAAAATCCTGGATGCTTCCATTGATCACCTCCTGCAAATTGTAAACGGTCCAGCCGATCCGGTGATCGGTGACCCGCCCCTGAGGGAAATTGTAGGTACGGATCTTGGCAGAGCGGTCGCCCGTGGAGACCAAGGTCTTCCTGCGGTCGGAGATCTGCTGCTGCTGTGCCTGAACTTTCTGCTCAAAAAGTCGGGTGCGCAGCATTTGCAGGGCCCGTTCCTTGTTGGCCAACTGGGAACGCTCGATCTGACAAGTGATCACAATACCGGAAGGTTTGTGGGTCAGTTGCACCTTGGTCTCCACCTTGTTCACATTCTGACCACCCGCGCCGCTCGAACGGGCCGTCTGCCACTCCAGCTCTGAAGGATGTATGTCCACATCCACTTCATCGGCCTCCGGCATGACGGCCACAGTGGCTGCAGAGGTGTGTACACGGCCCTGGGTCTCTGTTTCGGGAACGCGCTGTACCCGATGGACACCGGATTCAAACTTCAGTATGCCGTACGAACCATCTTCCTGAACGGACATGACCACTTCCTTGTATCCGCCTGCTGTGCCTTCGGTCACTTCCATGATCTGGGTCTTCCAGCCTCGCTCGTCACAATATCGCTGATACATGCGATAGAGATCTCCTGCAAAGAGAGCAGCCTCATCCCCTCCTGTCCCAGAACGGATCTCCAAGACTGCCGGACGGCTGTCTTCAGGGTCTTTGGGGAGCAGCATTTGCTGAATGTCTTCGGTCAGTGTGCTGAGTTCCTCCGCAGTGGCCTCCAGCTCCGACTTGGCCATTTCCTTCAGCTCCGCATCCTTTTCGTCTTCAAGAATGCTCCGAGCTTCCTGCTGGTCATTGAACAGCTGCTGGTAGCGATCGGCAGCATCGACCACTTCCTTGAGTTCTTTGTACTCCCGACTCAGTTTGGCATAGCGGGAACGATCCGAAATGATGTCTGGCTGAACGATGAGGTCATTGACCTCGTGAAATCTCTGACGGATCGCCTCGAGTTTTGGAAGTAGGGCGTCGTGGGTCATCCGGAGTAGGTGAATTCTCCAAATTCCGAAAGAATGCTCAACTTCTTCTCTGCAGCCTGCTCCACGCGACCAATGCGTTTGGCATCCACTCCGAATTCCTTCGAGCAGGCGATGAGCTCATCTGCAACTTCGGGTGAACAGTAGACTTCCATGCGGTGCCCCATATTGAAGACCTGATACATTTCCCGCCAATCGGTTTTAGATTCCTCCTGAATGATCCGGAACAAAGGCGGCAGATCGAACAGATCGTCCTTGATCACATGCTGACTCTTTAGAAAATGCAGCACTTTGGTCTGACCGCCACCACTGCAATGAACGATTCCGTGAATTTGGTCTCTGAATTCGGGGATCATCCGTGCCATGACCGGTGCATAGGACCTCGTTGGGGAAAGTACAAGCTTGCCCATGTCCAGTCCGGTGCCTTCCACCTTTTCCGTCAGGGAACGGCTGCCCGTATAGACCAATTCATCAGGAAGACCGGCATCGAAGCTCTCTGGGAATCTGGCGGCCAGCTCATGGGCAAAGACATCGTGCCGGGCCGAAGTCAATCCGTTGCTTCCCATTCCGCCATTGTAAGCGGATTCGTATCTGGCTTGTCCGAAGCTGGCCAATCCAACGATGACATCACCAGCGGCGATGCGACTGTTTTCGATCACCTCCGACCGTCTCATCCGGCTGGTCACTGTACTGTCCACGACCACTGTGCGCACCAGGTCACCCAGATCGGCTGTTTCTCCTCCTGTGAGCACCATGTCCAGTCCCCAATCCCTCAATTCTTCGATGAGCTCTGCGGTTCCCTGTATGATCGCCTCGATCACCTCACCGGGGATCAGGCGCTTGTTGCGTCCGATGGTCGAACTCACCAGAATATTTCCGAGTGCTCCCACACACAACAGGTCGTCTACATTCATGATCAAAGCATCCTGAGCGATCCCCTTCCAGACCGACAGGTCGCCGGTTTCCTTCCAATAGGCGTAGGCCAATGAAGATTTTGTGCCTGCTCCATCTGCGTGCATCACCAAACAGTGTTCGGGATCTCCCGTCAGATGGTCGGGAACCACTTTACAAAAGGCCAT
>CATILC010000008.1 GCA_949516455.1 Flavobacteriia bacterium
CAGGGAAGCGCGCCATTGGCGCCCGACATCGGCCCGGAAGAGGGAATGAGCCAATCCTTGGCATCGGGTTCAAAGGGCTCGTGGTGGAAATTCTGGTAGATCCAGCGACCAAAGAAACTGTTGGCCGGTTCGATCATCAACAAGCGCCCACCGGGCTTTAGGCAGCGGCAGACCTCCTTTAGGAATTGCGCGCTGTCGGGGATGTGATGGAAAGTGTCGATCATCAGAAGGGCCCCAAGGCTTTCGTCCTCGAAGGGCATATCCAATGCGGAAAAGGTCAGGTCGTTGCTGTCCAGTTGGAGGATGTCTGAGGTGAGTACATCGGGTCGGATCTCTTTCAGAAAACCACCTCCTGAACCCAGCTCAACGAACTTGCCCTCCGGGCACAAAGCAAGACACTCCGTGAATTCACGGTACCACTGCCGATAGAGCTCCCGGGTAAAACGCTTGCTCTTGATCAGCTCGCCATGGAGTACCGTTCGTTCGGGTGCATCCAGCGGGAGATCGATCCGGTATTTGAGTGCCAAGAAAACTTAGTTGTTCCCTCCGAGAATGATGGGAAGTCCGTCCTTTCCCGATCCGACCACGACTACTTTGGCGTTGTTGGAACCTGCCAGGCGCTCGGTGGCTTCGATCCCTTTTTCTTTGAGGATCTTTTCGGTCAGCGAAGCACTGATGATCTTGTTGGCAGCAGCCTTACCCTCTGCCTCGATGCGTTGACGCTCCGCTTCCTGTTTGGCGCGTTCCAATTTGAACTCATATTCAAGGGTCGCTTGCTCCTGTTCCAGCTTCCGCTCAATGGCCGCTTGGAGTTTTTGGGGCAGTTCCACCTCTCGGATCAAAGCTTTATCGAGCAGAATATTCTTGGTCGCCAGTGCTTCAGCAGTACGGTCGAAGATCTCAGTCTGTATGGCCTCACGCTTGGTGGAATAGAGCTCTTCGGGCAAATACTTTCCAATGACCTCCCGTGTGGCGGAACGGATCTCCGGACGAATGATCCGATCGTAGTAGTCTGCACCTACCTCGTCATGCAGATAGCCAATACGCTGATCCATCGGCTTGAAGCGGTAACTGAGGTCAATGGTGATCGTCAAACCGTTCTTCGACAGCACCTGCATATCGCTGTTGGATTCCTGCACTTTCACGTCGTAGATGAAGATCTTGTCCCAGGGCGCCTTGACATGGAATCCCTGACCGTACACATAATCCTTGTCGAGACCGCCGCTGAAGGTGTGGAACATCACCCCTTTTTCACCGGGGTTGATGGTAAAGGTCAAACTGCTCCAGAGGATGAGTACGACCATCAGTCCGACGGAACCGATCAGCAGGAAAGTGGTTCTTTTTCTATCCATATCAAGGGGAAATTACTTTGTTAAATGAAGGCTCAAGATAGCCCAAGATATCGTCTCCAAGTCCATTCGGCAGCCAAAAGAATGAGCAGGACGAAGAAGAGTGTTTTCCAGTGGATCAGCTCTTTTTCCTCTTCTATCCATTCCATGACGGGACGCAGTTCCATCTCCGAACGCAAAAGCTCGGAATTCAGGCTGGAAAGCGCATAGGTCTTCCCTCCAGTAGCGCGACTCAATTGCCCCAAGAGTGCTGTATCGGCTCCCACAGTGAGTTGTTCAAGCTTTGGGCGACCCACCTGGAAGCGGCCCCGATAGGAAAAGGTCTCTTTGCCCAATTCCGCTGTCAACTCGTAGCTGTAGGATCCCTCCTCTTCCATGCGCTGTTCGATGTACTGCACATTCCCTCTTGTTCGGGCTTTCAGCGCCATCTTCTCTCCCTCCGGCCCGGTGACCACGGCCTGGACACGTGCATTGCTGCTCCATGAACCCGTCTGATCGCGCAGCCGCACTTCCGCTTTCCAAGATCCGCCGCTGATGACATTCTTCAAGGCATCCACATTCCAGCGTTCATCGCTGGATTCACTCTTTAAATAGCGCAGCCAGCTGCCCACCCAATCGTCGAAGGCTTCAGTCTTTTCAGAAGACTTATACTCTTGAAAGCGCCAGCGCCAAAGTCCTTTGGCCGTAGTAACGACCCACTTTCTGCCATCGGCTCCGCGACCACTGCTCATCAGTGGGTTTTTGCTGACCACTCCATTGATCCGTTGCCTGAGTTGAACATCCATCTGCTCGGTCCCGATCCACTTGCCAAATGGTGCAGCCAGCGGCACTCCCTTTCCCAACTCTGCTTCGTGCTCTTCTGACTGCCTGAATGCGGAAAAGGAAGCATCCAATGCGGCCATCACCTCGTCGTCCGAACCGCCCTGTGGTTGAAAGCGAAGCGGCGATCTGAGCGGAGCCAGAGCGCGCGCACTTTCCGCATAGCCCGCCATATACCACACGGGCACCTTCCGCTCTGGCAGCAGGCGTCGCAATGAGGCGATGGCCGTTCGGCCGGGATGTACGACCACCCAGATCCCCGACTCCGGACTGGGTACTTCATTGCGTGCCATGTCCACATATTCCAGTTCATAGGCCTCATACTCTCCCAGACTTTGGGCGATGGCCCGAACATCGGGATGCATGCGGTCGTAGATCAGAGCGACCAGATGCTCTTTCTTCACCACCTCAAAATCAATGGATGTGGAGTTATTTTCTTTGTTGATCTCTTCAGATCCCGCAGCCAATCTGAGCTGATATTTTCGCCCCCCCAGCTCCCTACCCACCTCGGGATACAAACTGAATCCCACGCCCGATCGCAGTTCTTCCGGAGCATATTCCCTTCGTTCGAGGATCGCTCCGTTTTCATCCAACAACTCAAGCACCACCGTTTCAAAAAGGGAGGCAGTAGCCGCTATCCTTCCGATCACCTCCAGTTGATTGCCGCTTTCCGCTGTTGGATTGTGCCGAATATTGGTAAAATGGACATCCGGTCCCTTTGGAGGATCACCGATACAGATGGTATGTACGGGAAAGGGAAAGTCCAAAAGACCGGACAAGGGGTCGGCACCTCGGTTCACCTGTCCGTCAGAGAAGAGCACCAACTGCTGCACCGTTGGGTCGCTTCCGTATTGGTTCCTGCAGGCCTCCAGCAATGCGTGAAGATCGGTTTGATCTCCATCAAAGCGAAGCGGTCTTTGCAGCGCGTGGGCCTCTGAAGAAAACCCCATCCCAATGGACGCCACATCCGTAAATCCTGCCTCCAGCGCTCCGATCCGATCCTCGAGCTCCGATGCATTCAGACCATGTCCAAGCGCGCTTTGGCTTTGGTCGATCGTCCAGAGGATGCGCGGCTCTTTGCGCTCGGCCGTCCGCTGCTTCCACTGAGGTCGGAACATAAGCAGCAAAAGGATCAGCACACTGCACGAACGCAGGGCCAACAAAGAATACCGTTGAACATCGGTGAGTTCTCTGTTCTCCGGGCCTCTGCGGTAGGACCAATACACCAGCAAGGGGGCCAGCAACAAAAGGAGATAGCTGTACCAGGCCGGTTCGGGAAAGTAGATCACAAATGAAAATTTTGACCGATCAGGTAAGCATGGCACCGCATACATTCAGCACCTGACCGCTGATGTAGGTGCTCATGTCCGAGGCGAGAAATACACAGGCGTCGGCCACTTCATTTGGTGACCCACCTCTTTTCATTGGTATTCCATCCCGCCAGGCCTGCACAGTGGCTTCATCCAAACGCTCGGTCATTTCCGTTTCAATGAATCCTGGGGCCAGGGCATTGCAGCGAATATTTCTTGAACCCAGTTCAAGCGCCGTGGATTTGGTAAAACCAATGATGCCTGCCTTGGAGGCTGCGTAATTCGCCTGTCCGGCATTTCCCTTCACTCCGACCACCGAGCTGATGTTGATGATGCTGCCCGCTTTTTGCTTCATCATGGGGCGGATCACAGCCTTGGTGGTATTGAAGATGGAATTGAGATTCACCTTCATTACGCGATCGAAATCTTCTTCGCTCATGCGCATGAGCAAATTGTCCTTGGTGATGCCGGCATTGTTGACCAGCACATCCAGCGTACCAAATGCCTTCAGACTCTCCGCAACCAATTCCTGAGCCGCCTCAAAGTCGGAGGCATCCGAGCGCACCGCCAAGACCTGTCCGCCAAATGCGGCCAATTCTTCCTCCAATGCCTGCGCCTGTTCCACACTGCTCAAATATGTGAAGGCCACGTCCGCTCCTTCCTGTGCGAATTTGAGGGCAATGGACCTTCCGATCCCCTTGCTGGCCCCTGTGACCAATGTTTTCTTTCCTGTGAGTAGTCCCATTTATTCCCAGTTATATTCGATTCCCAATCCCCATTCGAACCCTCGATAATCCAGCTGGACATCTGGCAGGTCGATCGAAAGATCCACCGGCACATCGTTCATGCTCACGCCCACCGCATTCCCGGTGATCGGCGCAGGACTTCGCCCTTCATACCAAGAGAAACTGCAAGCTAATTCAACCCGCTCAAAAAGCGGAGCCTTGACACAAAGAGTTCCCAAGCCTCCGAAGGTGTTCCCCTGTCCGATCTCTGCTTTTGTCTGCATTGCCCGCCAATCTCCAGACCATTGAACCAGTCCTTCCGCAAGGTGGTCCTGACGGATGCTGTATGGGCTGTTCAACGCCAAAAAGACGCCAAACTTCGTCTCAATGCTCCACCTTCCCACAGGCCATACACCCTTGATCTGGAGCGGGAGCACGAAGCTGTTGAAAGGACCCGTAAGTGTTTTGTTCAGAGCAAATGGGAGACCATCCGCAGACAATCCCGCCATTCGGTACCAACTCAGCCCAGTCTCCACTCCCCAGTATTCCTTCTCATAGAGCGCTCCGCGAAGAGAAAGAGGTGGGATCGATGGGGCCATAGGGGCATCCACAGGAAAAAATAGTGCGGTGCCGAACTGCAATTTTTGGGCGTCCAGCACCTTGATCGAAACCATGGGCAGCAGGCATACCAATATGAAAATTGTACGGGGCAACAGCTGCTACAGCTCCTTGGACTCCTCTATGGTCAGCCGAACACCATCGTTCAGGGCAAGAAGCCAGGCGTTCTCGAATCCGATCTTTCGCAGGGATTCCATGAAGGACTCAGCGCGTTCGACATTCCGAAAAGCACCCAGACTGTATTTCCAGAATCCATCCTCGGAGCGCATGCGGAAATTCAGGTTCTCACCGTCGAACATGCTCATATCCACCTCTTCATAAGCGCCGATCTGTACGAAATACCACAGGCCGTCACCAAAATATCCGCTCGAATCCATGTTGGCATAAGCCTCTGCGTCGATCATGTGCACATTGCGCAGGCTGTCGATCTCCAATTGCATGTCCTTTATCTGATCCGAGGTCAGCTCCGGTGCGGACATGCCGAAACGAATGAACCAAAATCCAACAAGTGCCAGAAGAAGGACCAAAGCCGCCCAGAACCCAGTGCGGTATATGGCCAGAGATGGATGTGCATCGCCGCTGGAAGCTGAAGATGTCTTGTTCTTCAGCGCATCCAGTTCAGCTTGTAAGCGATCGATCTTCTCCTGTGCGTGTTTTGGAATATAGCTCATGGCATCTGAGAAAAAGGTAGGCTCGAATGTAAGTGAAACAGAGCCAACCGATGAGCGCTGAGCGATGGAGTATGCGAGCGGGATGTGAATACAGCAGGCAGATCGAATGCCTCTTTGTTCTCTTCTGTCCAGGCAAATGGAGCCGATTGCGTGGTGGTCACATACTGGGCACTTCCCGGTTGAATGAGCTCGGCCAGATAGGCAGCCGCATAACCTTCCAAACCGTCGACAAGCGCAAAACGCCCTTCTGAGGCCATTCCCGCGATGAAGCCGGTCAGGAAAGCCAGATCATATCCGCCAAAAAATGTCAAAGAAGTGAATGCATCGCGACTCATGGGGTGCCGGCGCAGCGCTTTTTGTGCCACATAAACGACGCCTTCTATTCGGTCGGCATCCAGGAGCGGCTTTAACGACTCCCCAAGCTGCACAGCGCCGTGGATGTAAAGTTGCAAGGCAGCAAAAATGCAGCTGGACGGATTCATCAAACGAACCCCCGCCCACAAACTGCCTTTCATGGCCTCCCACTCCGCAAGCCTGCGGCCCTTGTCGAATGCCGAACGGCATTCAGAGCTTGTCATGGAGGGCTGATGGTACGGATTTCTGCTGCCAAAACCCACGGTGCGTTCCATAATGGACGCTCTGTGAAGCCAATAGTTGATGGATGCGCCTGGCTCATGCCAGCCGCCGAGATCAACGAGGTATTCCTCGAGTTTTTCGCCACCAAATTCTTCACGCAATTGATCGCGGTCCAGATGTTCCAGCAGCTGAATCAATGTTCCGGATTCCCATCCGAGCCATTCACGCTGTATGTCGTGATCCGTCAACAAATGATACGCCCGCAGCCGCCAGGGCGAGATGGGCTGCTCGGACTGGAGACGGGCCGCCCACTGCAATTGGTCTTCCAAACTTGGAACAGCGGCAGCCTCCATACCCAGTCGGGTCTTCAGGTCCAGTATGTTGAGTTCTTCATTCAATGAAAGACGAAGTCTGTTGGTATGAGCCCGACCTCCACACTGTCGACCAGCGACATGTCCGACCCGAAGCGGATCATATAACCGGGCTCAGCGAAAGATAGCGCATTTCCAGCGACGATCTGCCCTCTGATGGGGTCGTGATCCAGCGAATAATAGCTGCCCTTTTTCAATTCATAGAAGCTTCCAGGAGCAGAAAGATCCATGGCCATGATGCTTCCTCCGTAGGCATTGTTCAGGAAACAAAGGCGGTTGTTCTGCAGGTCATGTATGAGCTCGCCAGGATGCCCGATCGCAAGGTCGATGGGATATTCCGAGAGGATCTGCCCGTTGGCATCCATTTCGACGAGCTTTCCCCGGGTATCGTTGGACGGATCGCTCCAGTCGGCATAACCCGAACACAGCACCCAAACACGGCCCTGTATGATCTGTAAGCTGTTGGGCTGATCGCCAATGACCATCTGCCCCATCACACTGTCTGCAGCTGTATGGATGATGTGCAGGGTGGAATCGCGACCAAAACCTCCGGAATTCAAAACGTAGAGTTGGTCGCCAAGGGCGGCCATGCGTTCCGGACCAACACCCGCATCGAAGCTCTGACTGAGAGAAAGATCCGACGCATTCAGTACATAGACTTTGTCCGTGGCCCAGTCGGTGGCTGCCACCCGTCCATCGGAAAGCTCCTGCACATAACGAGGTGAACCGAGCAATTGAGTGGAGCGCATGGAATTCAAAGTGCCTTTTTGGACCACCTCGATCCTCCCGCTCAAATTGGCCACGATGTACAATTCATTCCCAACCAATTCTGCGCTTTGCAGCACCGAACCCACAGGAAATCCATTGGCCAGGAAGAATGCTTCATTCACCACCTGTCCTGCCTCGTCCACATGACTCAGCGAGCCGCTGCCCGAGGTGAACGGTCCTTCATTCACCACAAAAGTGCCTGAACCATAGGGATCCGAGGGAGCGGGTATCGGCCCGCTCTCTTTCTCCTCACAAGCAATGAGGGAGCACATGACAAGGCAGATCGGTACCATTGATGGCCTCCAGTTCATTTTCATTCTGTTCATTTTTGGCTGTTTTTGTTTGAAATACGGTAGATCAGTCGGAGCCTGTAGTTTCTGCCGGGCATGGGCATGAACGGCTGATAGGCATAGGAGGCGTCAAAGAGATTGAGCACGGAGACCGAGAGGGAAAACAGATGTCGGTTGAACCGCATGTCCTGTCCGAGCGACAGATCGCAGACCGACAGACCGTCAAGGCGGCCCAATTCTCCTGAGTTGCTTAATTGATCCCAGTCACTGGTTTCCTGAGCACTCAAGCGCAAATGGGTGCGTCGATAGGCCAAATGACCCTGCACGCGAAGTCGATGCACAGGGGAACCGGGCGTCTGCACCTGCCCGTTTCCATTGTCGCGAATGCCCTTGGTGTATTGATAGGACCATTCCATCGTTCCCTTCCAGTTTTTACCCTGAACAGCTGTCCCGAACGAAGCCTCTACTCCTCTTCCCGAACTGACCTGCACATTTTCAGGTGTCCAATAGTTCGTTTCTGTAGGACGCCAAACGATCATGTTTCGGATCGAATAGAGAAAACCGTTGATCCCCAGTTCTGTTTTCCATTTTTCTGAAAAAGACCGCTCCTGCTTCAACTGAAGCTCGAACAGATTTCCGCTTTCGTTTTTCAGATCCGGGTTTCCTCCATTGAACCAATAGAGGTCGTTCATACCCGGACGTCTGTTCACTTGGTCGAAACGCATTTTGATGCGAATGGATGCAAGCGGCAACGAGAAGGAAGCGTGCAGTGCAGGTAAGATCGGTCCATCCGATGCATGGTCGATCCGTCCGCGCAGCTGGAAATTTCCGTCATTCAAAAGGTCATGGCGATACCGCACGGCTCCGATCCACTGATTTCGCTTTCCCGCCTTTTCGAATCCATAGACCGAATAGTGGAGCACATCGGAACTCAGATCGAGGCGGCTTTTTTGGGAGAGTCTGACCCCCTTCTGCAAACGGGCGATCAGCGTATGCGCTGCATTGAAATCATAAAGAGCCGCCAGAGGATTTCTGTAGTCGCCATCTTCATGGAACCAGGCCAACTGAAGCTGCATGTCCTTTTCCACGTAACGGATGAATTGCCGCACGAACAGATCCCGCTGTCTTTGGCCCTGAGGGATCTGCTCCACATTTCCGGCCACACCCTGATCTTGTTGCTGAAACCAGAGAGAAGCATCCAGCCAACCTTCACCATATCTGCGGCTGAGGCTGTATTTGGCCATGTCCTGTCGGAAATCCGCATCGCTCCGCTTGTGGCTTTCACCCCGGGCATCCCGATAGACGAAATCGTTTTCGGCCTGGGTGCGTCCCCATTGCAGCCGATGGACCCATGTTCCGGATCGCCATGTTGTTGAAATATTCGATGACCAAAACCCAAAGCTTCCCACTGCGGAATGAAGCGTGAGCCATTCGGCAGGATCGGCAGATTCATTTTGAAGATGCAGCACTCCGCCGGCGGCATTCGATCCCTGCATGCCCAGCGACGATCCCTCGCCAAAGGAGATGTGACCAAATGCATGACCGGATACAGTACTGAGATCCACCACCCCGAGAGCAGGCGAGTTAATGGGCAGGCCTTCCCATAAGATCCGCGTATGGGCGGCGGGAAGAGCGCGAAAAGACAATTGCGCATATGCCCCGGGAAGGGCGGTTCGTATCCAAAGCCGGGTTTGATTCTGCAATTGACGGGACAGCAGGTCACCCATCCTGGCTTCCGGAGCTGATGGCATGGTATCGCTGATCTCCTGTCCATCATACAGACGGGAGGCAGTGACCTGTACTTCCTGCAGATTCTGGGCATGGAGACCGCCAAGATGCAAAAAGCTCAATACGATCCAGCAGCAGTTGCGCATGGTCCGGAATCGCCTTTGGTCCCGAAGGCTGTTTCCTCAATGATTTTTGTGGGCAGGTCTTCTGGCTTGGCCCCTGTCTTTCTCCTTCCCGATGAAACATCAGTGGATCGATCGAAAGCAGTTTCGGACCTTACAGCTGCGGGCACAGCTCCTGACTCGAACAGGATTCCCTTTTGATCGCCTCGCGGCGAACCCACGGACCAAAGTTACACCACTTTAGAAGGCCTGAAGAAACTTTTTGATCCTTTTTTCATTATCCCCTAAATGCCACGCAAGCCGCTGCCTCAGAAGATCTGTGTCTCCTGCCAAAAACCCTACTCCTGGCGAAAGAAATGGGAAAGGAATTGGGAAGAGGTGAGATATTGCTCCGAGCGTTGCAGAAAGAACAAAAACAACTCATGAACATTCTCATTTGGCTGCAGCGCGACCTGCGATTGCACGATCAGCAGATCTTCCATCTCGCTGGCGAGGAAGGCCATCACATACTGCCGGTTTTTGTATTCGATGAAGCTGAATCAACGGTCTTTCCCAGTGGCTTGTCCCGGTGGTCGGAAAACAAGAAGGCCTTTCTCTCGGAGTGTCTCACAGATCTGGAATCTTCCCTTTCTGCATTCGGCGTGCCATTGCTCTATCGCGAAGGCAAAACAGTCGATGTTCTGTCCGAACTCTTTGAAGCGCACTCGATCGACGAAGTGTGGTTCACCGACACTGCCGGCACGGAAGAGCAAAATCGCCAGGAAGAGGTCTGTAGTAAACTGCCCCACAGAAGATTCTACGGACAGAGCCTTCTGCATCCTGATGACCTGCCTTTTAAGGAAGAGGCATGCCCCAGGGTGTTTACCGCTTTTCGAAAAAAGGTGGAGAAATATGGGCGTTACCGAGACCCACTGCCCGCTCCATCCGTTCTGAATGCCGTTGATGGCGAATTTGCCGACACACTTCCCGCTTCAAAAGAGCGGAAGATCCATTCCAATTCTGCCTTTCCCTTTCGGGGCGGAGAAACGGCCGGCCTGGAGCGTCTAAAGGATTGGATGTGGACAGAGGACCGACTTAGGGAATACAAGGAAACCAGAAACGGTATGCTCGGCACAGCTTATTCATCCAAGTTTTCTCCCTGGATCGCATGGGGCTGCCTCTCTCCCAAATTCATCCTGAAGGAGATCCGCCGCTACGAAGACGAGCGCATTGCGAATTCAAGCACCTACTGGCTGCTCTTTGAGCTTTTATGGCGTGATTTTTTTCATTTTACCTGGCGAAAAGAACGCGGGCGCTTCTTCAAGACCGCCGAAAAGGCGCATATCCGGTCGGGTCGTTCGCTCCTGCTCTGGCAGGAAGGTCGCACGGGCGAGGATTTCATCGATGCACACATGCGGGAATTGCTGCACACGGGCTTTATGAGCAATCGCGGAAGACAGAACGTGGCCAGCTACCTGGTGCATGCCCTAAAGGAACACTGGCTGCTTGGCGCTCAATGGTTTGAACATTCACTGATCGACCACGAAGTCTGCAGCAACTACGGCAACTGGACCTATGTGGCCGGTGTCGGGAACGATCCAAGGGACCAGCGTATTTTCAATCCCCGCATACAGGCCGAACGATATGACCCCAACAGACGTTATATCGAGGCTTGGTTAAACTGAAAACAATGAGCTCCAAAGCCGATCAAAACAAAAACGCGAAAGCCGAAAAGATGAAAGAAAAGATCCGCACGGCCTACATTGAATACCGTTTGCTCAAAGGAGAATTTCCGGGAAGCATTTTTGCATTCTGCAAAGAATTGAAGATCAAGGAATCAGAATTTTACGAGCATTTCAACACCTTCAGCCAGATCGAATCGGCATTCTGGAAGGAAAAGCTTGGAACTACCGTGAATCGCCTCAAAGATTCTTCAGATTACGCGGGCTTCAGCAGCCGTGAAAAGCTGCTGGCTTTCTATTTCACCTGGTTCGAAGAACTCCTTCAGGACCGGAGTTTTGCGCTGTTGAGCTTTCCCGAAAAGCCCAGCACCCCTTTTTCCGACAATCCATTGGACGCCACAAAAACTCATTTTGAGGAGTTCGTAAAAGAATTGCTCACTGAGGGAGAGGGAAATGGCGAAATTGCTTCTCGTGGTCCCGTTTCTGCCCGCTATGCGGATATGTTGTGGATGCAATTTATCTTCCTCTTCAACTACTGGAGGAAAGACCAGAGTGCTGGATTCGAATACACTGATGCGGCCATCGAGAAAAGCGTGAACCTCGGTTTCGACCTGATGGGCAAGGGAATTGTTGAATCTCTGGTCGATTTTGGGAAATTCCTGCTGAAGCAGGACCGATGAAGGAACAAAAGAAAATCCCGGTCACCAAGGTGCAGCGTGCCAGCCGCTTTGTCGCTACCGGCGCACGCGTAGGTGGCAATTACCTGAAGTATTACTCCAAAAAGCTCATCAAACCCGAACAGGGTCGGGATGAGTTGGATGCGGACAACGCGGAAGACATCTACAACAGCCTGTCCGAACTCAAGGGAAGTGCGCTCAAAGTAGCGCAGATGCTGAGTATGGACCAAGGCATGCTGCCAGGCGTCTACGCCGAAAAATTTTCCCAGGCACAATACAACGCGCCTCCACTCTCCTACCCCCTGGTCGTCAAGACCTTCCAGCGTGAATTGGGGAAGAGCCCGGAACATTACTTCGATTCCTTTGGCAAAAGCGCAGCAGCGGCGGCTTCCATCGGTCAGGTGCACAAAGGAAAGATCGGTGACACCCACTACGCAGTCAAAGTGCAGTACCCCGGAGTGGCAGACAGCATTCACTCCGACCTGCGCATGGTCAAACCCATTGCCCAGCGCATGTTCAACATCAGTGAAGCCGATATCAACCACTACCTGAGCGAGGTTGAGGAGCGGCTCATCGAGGAGTGTGATTACGGCCTTGAATACACCCGCAGTCTGGAGATCGCAGATCACTGCCGACACATACCCGATCTGCGGTTCCCTGAGTATTTGCCCAAGATCAGTTCCCGAAGGATATTGACCATGGAGTGGCTTCCCGGAGCACACATGGAAGAATTCCTGAGGTCGGATCCGGATCAAGAGACGCGCGATCGCCTGGGACAGGCCATCTGGGACTTCTACGACCATCAGATCCACAGTCTAAAGCAGGTGCATGCTGACCCCCACCCGGGAAACTTCTTGTTTCAGTCGTCAGGAACGGTCGGTGTGATCGACTTCGGCTGCGTCAAGACCCTGACCGATGAATTCTACAGCCGTTATTTCCGCTTACTCAACGTAGAAGACGGAAAAGAACCCGAGGACTACGAATCCCTCTTGTACGATCTGCAGTATCTGCTCAAGGAAGACCGTGCGGATGATGCGGCCTATTACAAAAAACGCATCCTGGAGTTGAATCAGATCCTCGGCAGGCCCTTCCACCACGAGGAGTTCGATTTTGGTGACCCGAGTTACTTTTCTTCCATCTACAAGCTCAGCGAAGAACTGAGCAAGGACAAGCGTTTGCGCAGCGCCAATGGAGCAAGAGGTCCAAAAGACGCCCTGTACATCAACCGCACCTATTTTGGATTGTATTCGCTGCTCAATCGCCTCGGTTCGCGCATACGGGTGACTTCCCCGATCTCGTCGCTTTCTTTGTAGGACTAAGCAAGGCTTTTTTGACCTATCTGCTCATTGGATCGATCGTCGGTGTCAGCCTGCTGGCGCTTCGTGAGCCGCGTATTTTTCATCGGTTCTGTTTCTGGGTGGAACCCGTTTTGGCCCGAGACGGAATACGCATGATCAGTTCGGCATTTCTGCATGCCGACACCACGCATCTCGCCTTCAATATGCTCAGCCTTTATTTTTTTGGCGATGCATTAGAGGCCTCTCTGAATTCCGTGCAATACACAGCCATCGCTGCAGGCAGTTTGATAGGAGGCAATCTGCTCGCACTCCGGATGCACAGGAATGATCCGTCTTACCGTGCGGTCGGAGCATCAGGTATGGTGAGTGGACTGATCTTTTCAGCGATCATCCTCTATCCGGAGATACGCATCGGCATCCTCTTTCTGCCGTTCATGCTGCCCGGATGGATCTACGGTCTGCTCTTTCTGGGCATTTCTCTCTTCGGCATGAAAAGAGCAATGGACAACATCGGGCACGAGGCCCATTTGGGCGGAGCCCTTTCTGGTCTTTTTTTGACCCTTGTCCTCTTCCCGGAACGGCTGTATTCTGGAAACATTGAGCTATGGGCCCTGGCCGTAGCATGCATCGGTCTGCTCACGCTCAGCATCCTCAGGCCACAGCTTTTTGAGCGCATCGGGCAAAGGAACTTATGAATGAATCAGGCTTTTCCGGTATTGACCTACATTCGGAGCGCAAAATGAAACAACAGTGAATTTCTGCTCAGAATGCGGCGCTCCCGAGCTGGACTTCAGGGTCCCGGAAGGCGATCATCTGCCTCGTTTCATTTGTGGTCGTTGCGGGATGATCCACTACGAGAACCCACGCATGATCGTCGGCTGCATACCCGTATGGAAAGACCGTATTCTCATTGCCCGAAGGGCCATTGAACCCCGCTATGGTCTGTGGAATCTGCCCTGCGGTTTTCTGGAATCGGGGGAGACTGTGGAAGAGGGTGCCAAAAGAGAGGTGCTGGAAGAGACAGGCGCTGAAGTGGACCTGATCCGACTCCACACCGTGTACAATCTGCCACATGCCCGACAGGTCTACCTCATATTCTTAGCGGAAATGCGGTCGGAAAAAAGCATGACAACAACAGAGAGCAGCGAGGTTCGATTGTTTGCAGCAGAGGAGATGCCCTGGTCGGAAATGGCTTTTACATCGAGCACCTTCGCCCTTCAAAACTACTTTTCGGACCGAAAAACAGACAACGAAACCCTGCATTTGGGCACCTATCGGCCTGAGTGATCAAAGAAGCCATGGAGTACATCGAGTACAGACACAGTGAAGGATCCACAGACAAGCGCGTTCTCGTTCTTCTCCATGGATACGGAAGCAATGAACACGATCTTCCGGGCTTGGGAAGTGCTCTGAAAGGCGATTGCACGCTTCTCAGCTTGCGCGCACCCATCGGCCTTCCGTTTGGCGGACATGCATGGTTCTCGCTCTACCCTCAGGAAAGGGGATTCAAAGCAGATATTCCCGAGGCATTGAAGGCATTGGAACGACTTGAACAACTCATCGAAGAAGTCATTGAGCGCTATGCCCCTGCTTCCGGCAAGGTCTGGCTGCTCGGATTCAGCCAGGGAAGTATGCTCAGTCAGGCGCTGATGCTCCGAAAAAGTGAGCAGATCGAAGGCGTCATCGGTCTGAGCGGTTATCTGCCCGATCCACTCATTCCAGAAGCCCTTCCTTCTCCCGAAAAGATGCCCGAAATCTTCCTCGTCCATGGTACAGAAGATGAGGTGATCGATGTGGAGAAGGCCCGCCGATCGCATCGGTGGTACCAGGAGCAGGGCATCCAACACGAATACCATGAATTTCCGATCGGCCACGAGGTGGGCATGGAGGAGATCGATCTGATGGACAAATGGTGGCAGAAGACGGGCGAAGTACTATAGAAATATACATTTGCCCCCATGCAGATACAGCCTACCCCTATACCCGGACTTTTGCTCATCGAACCTCGTGTATTCGGCGATAAACGCGGGTATTTCATGGAAACCTACAGCAGCGGGCCATTGGCTGAGCAAGGGCTGTTCGCCCATTTCGTTCAGGACAACGAATCGCTTTCTCAAAAGGGCGTGCTTCGCGGTCTGCACTGGCAGGCGCCGCCTTTTGCGCAGGGCAAACTTGTTCGCGTGGTCAGCGGGGCTGTTTTTGATGCAGTGGTCGACATTCGGGTGGGATCTCCCACCTATGGCCGCCCTTTTGGCCTTCGACTGGACGGCGAGAACAAGCGGATGCTGTACATCCCTCCGGGATTTGCCCACGGATTCGCTACGCTGGAAGACGACACGCGTTTTCTCTACAAATGCACCGGACCATACAACAAAGAAAGTGAGGGCTGCATTCATGTGAACGACCCGGCCTTGGGCATCGATTGGGGCATCGACGAGCCCATCCTCTCAGAAAAAGATGCCGCGGCACCCCTGCTGGCCGACATTCAAAGTCCTTTCAGCTATGCGGGATAAATGGCTCCGATCCATTGGTGCGGCCGTTGTGCTGCTGGGCATCGGCGCGTTCCTGCTCGCCTCGATCTCATCCAATGATGGAGCTCAGGAAGGGGCAGACAGAGAAAAGCAGGAAGTACCCTACCCCGCAGTGGCCCTTCCTATTCCTGATGCGATCGATCTGGCAGGAGAGTATGCTCCACTGACCGATCCCGACGTACGCGAACGTCTGGACAGGGAGCTTCTGGTCAATACCTATTGGCAGTCCAATGGACTACTGCTGCTGAAACGAACCAACAGATATTTTCCAAGGATCGAAGAAATACTTGGCGAAGAAAAGATCCCGCTGGATTTCAAATACCTCGCCTTGGCAGAAAGCGGACTGGACCATGTGGTCTCCCCATCAGGTGCAGCCGGATTTTGGCAGATCATGAAGACGACAGGACGTGAACTCGGCCTGCGCATCGACAGGCAAGTGGACGAGCGCTACCACCTCGAAAAGGCCACTCGCGCTGCCTGTTCTTATCTGAGGGACGCCTATGAAGAATTCGGAAGCTGGACGTTGGCTGCGGCCTCCTACAATATGGGGGTGAGCGGATTGAAACGGCAAATGGAACGGCAGGCCTGCGGGAACTACTACGATCTGCTGCTCAACAGGGAAACCAGCCGTTATGTGTTTCGGATCCTCGCCTTAAAGAAGATCCTCGAGTCTCCGGAGGAACATGGATTCAGCTTTACCGCCTCTGACCTGTATGCCCCATTTGTCCTTCGTGAGCGCGTTCTGGGTGATGGCAAGCACGACCTGATGGCGCTGGCCAAAAGCGAAGGCATCTCTTACAAGTCGCTCAGACGATACAATCCGTGGCTGCGCGGCGACCAGATCACCGTAGCCGCAGGTGAAGCGTGTATCCTTGAGCTTCCAGTGGCGGAAGAGAGCCAAAAGGAGACCAACACGCCATCCAAAACGGCTGAACCGCTGGACTCTTCCGTTGTTGAATAGTCCGTTGTGAAGTCAAGGAAATCGGATAAAGAGCGTATGCTCGAGGTTTTTGGTGCACGGGTGCACAACCTGCAAAATGTGGATGTACGCATTCCCAGGGACCAACTGGTCGTTGTGACCGGACTGAGCGGTAGCGGAAAATCTTCACTGGCCTTCGACACCATCTTTGCTGAAGGGCAGCGCCGATATATGGAAACGCTTTCTGCCTACGCCCGGCAATTCATCGGCAATATGGAACGGCCTGAGGTGGATAAGGTCAACGGGCTCAGCCCGGTGATCAGCATCGAGCAAAAGACCACGAGCCGGAGTCCGAGGTCCACGGTGGGAACGGTCACAGAGATCTACGACTTCCTCCGCCTGCTTTTTGCCCGTGCAGGAACGGCCTACAGCTACGAGACTGGAGAAGCCATGGTCCAATACGGCGATGAGCAGATCATGCAGCTGTTGATGGAGCGTGAAGCGAACAACAAGATCCAGCTGCTCGCTCCTCTGGTTCGGGCTCGGAAGGGACACTACCGAGAGCTTTTTGAGCAGGTGGCCCGTCAGGGATATGTGCGTGTTCGTGTAGATGGACAGATCGTGGAGATCAGCCGCGGAATGAAGCTCGACCGCTACAAGACCCACGACATCGAATTGGTCATCGATCGCCTCCAACTTTCAGAGGGAACGGAGGAACGGCTGAAAAAATCCTTGGACACGGCCATGGGCCTCGGAAAAGGAAGTGTGATGATCCTTTCGGAAAACCGCGATGAACCCCGCTACTTCAGTCGGCACCTGATGTGTCCGACCACGGGCATCTCTTACCCGGAACCCGAACCAAACACCTTTTCCTTCAATTCCCCGAAAGGCGCCTGCTCCAGCTGCAACGGACTCGGAACTGTAGCCCGGGTCGAATTGAGCAAAGTCATTCCAGATCCTTCGCTCAGCATCCGAAAAGGCGGGATCGCCCCACTGGGTAAATTCAAGAAGTCATGGATCTTCAATCAGATCGAGATCATAGGAGATCGATTTGGATTCAGCTTGGACACGGCCATTAAAGACATCCCAAAAGAAGGGATGGAGGTCATTCTCAAAGGATCGAGGGAATCCTTTGAAGTGGAGAACAAGGCCATGGGTGTGACGCGCAACTACAGCCTGCAGTTCGAGGGCATCATCCGGTTCATCGAAGAACAGGCCCGGGAGGCCAAGAGCCGAAAGATCAAACGTTGGGCAGAAGAGTTCATGGACAAGGTCCCCTGCAACGACTGCGGAGGAAGCCGCTTGAACAAGATCGCTCGGAACTTCCGGATCGCCGGACAGAACATCCACGAAGTAAGTGCCCGTTCCATTGACGGCTTTGCCCAATGGCTGGAAGAGGCAGAAGCTCACCTCACAGGAAAACAAGCGGTGATCGCAGCGGAAGTTTTCAAGGAACTCAAAGCTCGAACGGGCTTTATGCTCAATGTGGGATTGAATTACCTGAGCCTTGATCGCTCGGCCAAGACCCTTTCCGGAGGAGAGGCGCAACGCATCCGACTGGCCACGCAGATCGGCTCGCAACTCACCAACGTACTCTATATCCTTGACGAGCCGAGCATTGGACTTCACCAGCGGGACAACCAACGGCTGATCGGTTCGCTCACCGAATTGCGGGACCTCGGGAATTCGGTCATGGTGGTGGAACACGACCGGGACATGATGGAAGCTGCTGATTTCATCCTGGACATTGGTCCGGGTGCGGGAAAACACGGGGGACGCATCGTCAACAGTGGAACGATGAAGGAACTCATGCGAGGCGAAGGGATCACCTCGGACTACCTGAGTGGAAGAAAGACCATCGCTTTGCCCGAAAAGAGAAGACGTCCAAATGGCCAATGGCTCGAACTCAAGGGCGCCAGCGGTCACAACCTGCAGAAGGTCGACGTCCGCATTCCCCTGGGTATGCTCGTTTTGGTCACAGGGGTTTCGGGCAGTGGCAAGTCGACGCTCATCAACGAGACCCTCTACCCCATTTTAAATCAGCATTTCTTTCGCGCCGTCCAAAAACCGCTGCCCTACACCTCCATCAAAGGACTGAAGCACCTGGACAAGGTGATCGAGATCGATCAATCGCCCATTGGGAGAACGCCCCGCAGCAACCCTGCAACCTACACTGGTGTGCTCAGCGAGATCCGCAACCTCTTTGCCCAACTGCCAGAAGCCAAGATCCGGGGCTACAAACCCGGACGTTTCAGCTTCAATGTGAAGGGTGGACGATGTGAGACCTGCGAAGGAGCTGGACTGAAGACCATTGAGATGAATTTCCTGCCCGATGTCTATGTACACTGTGAGGCATGCAATGGCAAACGCTTCAACAGGGAAACCCTGGAAGTGCGTTTCAAGGGCAAGTCGATCGCCGATGTACTGGCCATGAGCGTGGATGAAGCAGTCGATTTCTTTGAGCACCTTCCCCGTGTGATGCAGAAGATCCGCACGCTTTCCAACGTAGGTTTGGGCTACATCACACTGGGACAACAAAGCACTACCCTGTCCGGCGGGGAAGCACAGCGCGTCAAGCTGGCCACGGAGTTGAGCAAGAAAGACACTGGAAACACCCTGTACATCCTGGACGAACCCACCACGGGCCTGCACTTTGAAGATGTTCGTGTGCTGATGGATGTTCTGCAGCATCTGGTGAACCGCGGAAACTCCGTCCTCGTGATCGAACACAATTTGGATGTCATCAAGCTCGCGGACCACATCATCGACATAGGCCCTGAAGGCGGAAGCGGTGGTGGACAGCTTGTCGCTCAAGGCGTCCCTGAAGAGGTGGCGGCTTCAGACAAGGGGCACACCGCCTCATTTCTCGCGCGCGAACTGGCTGCAAGTCTCGCCACTTAAAGTCTATATTTGAAGGGAATGGAGGCGTATGTCGTTTCGGCCCGAAAGTACCGTCCCAGCCGCTTTGAAGAAGTGGTCGGGCAGTCCCATGTGACGGGCACTCTGGAAAAGGCCATCAAGAGCGATCACCTCGCGCAGGCACTGCTGTTCACCGGTCCACGCGGAGTGGGAAAGACCAGTTGTGCGCGGATTCTGGCCCGCATGATCAATGAGGAAGGTGGCATGGAGGGATCCAATGATTTTTCCTTCAACATCTTTGAGCTCGACGCGGCCTCGAACAATTCTGTGGACGATATCCGCAGCCTGATCGAACAGGTCCGTTTCGCTCCTCAGAACGGCAAATTCAAAGTGTACATCATCGACGAGGTGCACATGCTCTCTCAGGCGGCCTTCAACGCCTTTTTGAAAACCCTTGAAGAGCCACCGGCCCACGCCATCTTCATTTTGGCGACCACGGAAAAACACAAGATCATACCCACCATCCTTTCCAGGTGCCAGATCTATGATTTTCGGCGCATTGGCGTTACGGACATCGTTGGGCATCTGAAGAATGTGGCCCGTTCAGAAGGAATCGAGGCAGATGAATCGGCACTGCACCTGATCGCTGAAAAGGCTGATGGAGCCCTTCGGGATGCACTGTCCATTTTTGACCGGATGGCCACCTTTGGCGGTCAGAAGATCCTCCATGAGACGGTCCTGACCAACCTGAGAATACTCGATCACGCCCTTTACTTTCAGGTCACCGAGGCGGCTTTGGCAAACGACCACCGGCAGTTGCTTCTCCTCTTTTCTGAGATCCTGGACAAGGGATTCGACGGTCATCTTTTCCTCAATGGACTCGCTGCTCATTTACGCGATCTGATGGTCGCAAGTGACCAGGCGACCATTGGTCTGCTGGAAAAGAGTCAGGAACTGAAAGCAAACTATGCACAACAGGGAGCGCTGATCGATGCGGCCATACTGACAGAAGGACTGCAACTGCTCTCAGAGGCCGATGCGCGGTACAGGAACAGCAGCAACGCGCGCCTTCTGGTCGAACTCAGCCTGTTGAAACTCGGGGAGATCCTCTCAGACAAAAAAAAAAGTCCTGACCCAAGGCCCGTAACTCAAGAAAGTGCCAAGGCCATTCCGCCGCCAAAACCGACGCCGGTAGCTGAGAACAAAGAGCCTGCACCTGCCGTCAGAGAAAAAACGGCCGAAAAGGCCCCTGAAATCTCTAAAGCAGACAGACCGCTTGAGGCGCCGGCACCCGTTCCTCCTGTTGTTGCCGAGGCGCAACAAGATCCAACTGAAAAGCCCCCCGCCCCACCGACTGAGGAGAAAGTGGAGAACCGGCAGGTGCTGCGGAAGAAAAAAAGTCGATTGGATCTCACTGCTGAGGCAAAAGAATCGCTTGGACCCGATGATAACGACAGCGACGGAGACAGCACAAGCAGCGCTTTCGAACTCGATCTGCTGCTTGGAAAGTGGAAGGAACTCTGCGATCAGTTTCGCTCATCCAATCCGAATGCTGCTTCCATACTGAGTGGCATTGAGCCGCTGAAGAACGCGGAAGGGAACATCGAGCTTTCCGTGGGGAGCCAGACCGCGCGGAACATCCTTCAAAGCATCCGCACCGATATGACATCCTGGCTCAAAGGGCAGCTGCGCCTGAAAGAGCTTCGATTGGAACTGATCGTTTCCGAAGAGGAACAGGAAAAGAAACCCTATTTCCGCGAAGAGGTCCACGAGCACTTCGTACAGGAAAATCCGGCCATCAATGAACTGATGGACAAGATGAAGCTCAAACTGAAATGAGCCGAAGACGGTCCATCCTCTTGGTGCTTTGTGCCCTGCTCCATCTTCAGTTTCGAGCCGATCAGGAAGTCCTGACCATCCAAAAGGAAGAACTGACTGGGGAGTTCACGCCTTCGCGCCATCCGGACTTCGTTCGCCTTCGGCCGCCCTACACCCGGCGCTCCGACGCCTGGCTCCGCAAGACCACAGCAAATGCCTTCCAGCAAATGGCTGATGCAGCAAGGAAAGAAGGCATCTCATTGGTCGTCGTTTCGGCGACCAGGAACAAGGCCTATCAAAAGCGGATCTGGGAAAACAAGTGGGCCCGCAGAAAGGGAAGCGATTTAGAGAAAGCCCGAGACATCCTCAAATACAGCAGCATGCCCGGAACCTCCAGACACCATTGGGGCACCGACCTGGACATCAATGACCTGAACACATCCTGGTGGCACAGCGGTACTGGGGAAAAGTGCTGGCTCTGGCTGAACGAACATGCGGCTGGCTTTGGTTTTTTTCAGCCCTACAGCGGCTCAGAGCAGCAGCGACTGAGCGGCTACAAGGAAGAGCGCTGGCACTGGTCGTATAAGCCGCAGTCCAAGCCCTTTTTGCGGGCCTACAATCAGCTGGTGGATGACACAGATCTCCATGGCTTTTCGGGTGCAGATGCCGCAGGAGAAGTTCGGGTGATACAGGACTATGTGAACGGCATCAAACGCGATCAGTAGATCTTCGGATTGTACAGCTCCGGATGCTTCGGGTGGATGTCTTGGTAAAAGTCTTCTATGATCTGCATATCCTTTTCAAAATCCCCAATCGGATGGACAAGTCGGGTCACGCCAGCCACCTTCTTCTTGTAGTCCAAATAGCCCAAAGCGATCGGAACTTTTGCTTCAAGTGCTATTCTGTAAAAACCTGTTCGCCAACGATCTACCCTTTTTCGGGTCCCTTCAGCGGGAACCATCACCACGATGTCGTTATTGCTGCGCAACAGATCCGCTGCAAAGGCCGCCAGACCTGAGCCTCTGTTCTTCTGATCCACGCCGATGGCACCTGTCCAACGAAAGAAGAATCCGAAGATGCTGCGCGTGTAAGCCTGCTTGATGAAATACCGCAGTGGGATCTCCATTTGCCAAAAGGCCCCCAGGGCAAAGATGAAATCCCAATTGGTCGTGTGCGGAGCAGCGATCACCACAGATGGGATGGCTTCTTTGGTATCCATGACATCGAGTTTCCAACCAAAGACCCAAAATACCAGACGGGCGAAGTACTTTTTCATTGTTCTTTTTCTTCCGTGAAGCCCATGAGTTGCACCTTTTCCTCAGCTCTTGTGACCGCAGTATAGAGCCAGCGTTTGTCTTCCAGGGTCCAATGACCTTCTGGCAGCCAGGGCTTCTCGATCAATACGCGCTTCCACTGTCCTCCCTGCGATTTATGGCAGGTCACTGCATAGGCGAATTTAACCTGAAGTGCCTGAAGATGGGGGTCCGTGAGAACAGCCTTTCGCTTTTTGGCTCCGCTTAAGTGGCCGTGCTCAGCTTGAACATCCCGGTAGAGCTGCTGCATTCGCGCCGAAGGAAAGCTCGGCGTCTCGATGGCCAGAGAATCCAAATGCACCCAAGCTTCGAGCTCGTGTGGCTTGCCCGAGATCTGCATGAGCAATCGCAGCTGTGCAAAGCGCAGTCCGTATTTCTCTTCGAAGCGAAGGATGCGCTGCACCTCCATTTGTTCGCCATTGGCAATGAATCCTCCCTGCTCCTGCCCGAGCCAGAAGTAGTTGTTGCGAACGACCATCAAATGGTCACCCGTTGCGAGTTCTTCTTCCCTGTAGAGTACGCGTGCCCGAATGGCCTGGTTGACCGCATTCGCCCGTTTGTTGCTGCGCACAATGTAGAGCGCCTCGCCCAAATGATCCGACTGAAAGGACTCCTGAACCGCCTCCTCAACAGCGTAGTGATCTTCCAGCAGTTCAAAGTCTGAGAAGTGCTGCAGTTTCACCTCGCCTTCCTCCTGCATCTGTTGGCGAAGAGCTGTTGCATTGTGCAGGATGCCCGAAGACTCCTTCTGACGCACCACTTGGGTCATCAGAACTTCTTCCACCTCCAGACCGCAGAAATCGCTCAAAAATCGAGCATCCAAAGCCTTACTCAACCGGGTACCGATCGGCGGCAGCTGCGCCACATCCCCTATGAAGAGCAGGCGACATCCCCTATGAGACTCGAACACGAAGCGAATGAGGTCTTCCAGCAGGGATCGCCCGCGAAGATCCTGCTGACCGTCCCCGACCATGGAGGCCTCATCCACGATGAAGAGTGCATTCTTCTGTTTGTTGGGCTTGAGCACAAAAGACGGACTGCCATCGGGCGACGGCATAGGTCGGTAGATGTGCCGATGGATCGTCGATGCCGGACGACCCGCGCTGTCTTCGAGTACTTTGGCTGCACGACCCGTGGGCGCCAAGAGAACCACCGGAATGGAATGATCGGGGAGCACTTCGGTCAGCGAACGCATCAAACGGGTCTTCCCCGTTCCCGCATAGCCCTTCAGTAAAAAGGCCGACTTGGCCGATCGGAGGAAGGAATCGAAGCGAACGATGAAGGACGCCTGATCCTCTGTGGGCGCATGGGGAAAGGAGCGCCGCAGGGAATCGGACAGCGAACGCTTGGCTTCCATAGAGGCTCAAAGATAGCCGTACTACTTCCCCTTAATGCATTATTTTCGTGACCGATCTCAATTGTCGTCCTGAACATGAACAAGAAAATCATCAAAGCACTGACCATCGGATTGGCGCTGGTTGCTGTCGGATTGAGTTATTGGCTGCTGCGCATCATCAACCAACCGATCGAGTTCGAAAAGATCAAGTCCGATCGCTATGCTGCGATCATTGAACGCCTCGAGCAGATCAGGGATGTCCAGCAGGCACATCTGCAGGAAAACGGCAAGTATGCCTCAGACTTTGATGCCCTCATCGCCTTTGTGGACACGGGTGCCATCACCCTGATCGAACGCAAAGACTCCTCTTTCATGTACTACGACAAGATCTACCAGCAGGACATGAACAAAGACACGGTGATCGAACGTGTTCTGGGCACCCAGGGAGTGAAGGAGAATCTCTTTGAACCTGATTTTGACGCAGCCCAGTTGCGCTTCGTCCCTCTGCCCGGAAAATTGGAAGGAAAGGAGGAGTTCAACATCGGCGCTTCGTCCATTGAGAGGAACGGATTGCGCATTCCTGTTTTTGAAGTGGGCGCGCCCAATACGGTCATCTTCCACGATCTTCTTTCCAGCGACTTCAACATATTCGTAGATAAGGACTACAGTCTGAAGATCGGCTCCCTGACCGAACCCAAGGTGACCGGTAATTGGAAGTAGGCACCACACCTCTCTTCTCCTATCGCTCCACTGATTTCGCGCCGGAACTCGTGGGGCCGGTGCGCATCTATTACTCCCACAAGCTGCTTTTGTGTTCGTTCTTCAATCCTGAGGGACGCTTGCTCTGGATGCAGGAATTTGAACTGCCCGAAGAGGAACCCGCTCTTCATGCCATGCATCTTCTCCGCAGGATCCGTGACGAGGAGGGGCTGAGCAAAAAACGCCGGTCCATCCAATTCTATTCTGGACAAGGCGCCCTGATGGCACTTCCCAAGGAACGGTTCACCCCAGAACAGGCGGATGTTCTGTTCGAGCGCTCGGGCGGCTCACTGAAAGGCTGCAGGCGCTTTGACAGGCCTGGGCTGTCCGGAACAGCGCTCCATTTTTCGGTACCCTCAGATCTTGTGGATGAGTGTGCGGATTGGACGGACAGACTTGAAGTCTTCCCCGTTTCTCAATACCGTTCGGAATCTCTGGTACAAAAAGAAGGAATGACCCTGGTCGGATTCATGCATCCCGGTCGGATCGATGTGGCCCTGTACCAATCCAATCAGCTGATGCTGATGAATCGGTTCAGCTGTGCGGTCACCGAAGATTTCAGTTACCATTTGTTGAATTGCGGGCAGCAGATGGACTGGTCGGTACGAACCGACCCCATCGTACTCACCGGCAGAGAGGAACGAATGGAAGCCGTACACAAACTGCTGAAGGAATTTGTAGGCGAGGTTTGGCTGGACGACGGGCACGATGCGCCAGAGATCCAGCGGCTGGCATTATTGGGCGAATGAGCCGCATCATCAGTGGACGATTCAGGGGCCGCAGGATCATCGCTCCGAAAAAGATCGACGTCCGCCCCACCACTGACCGGGCCAAAGAAGCGCTTTTCAATATTCTCAGAAGCCAGATCGATCTCGAAAAGACGGAGGTACTCGATCTCTTCGCCGGCATTGGCACAATTTCCCTGGAGTTCATCTCCCGTTCATGCCCGCTTGTGCTGTCGGTGGATGCCAATCCCAAGGCCGTCGACTTCATCCGTTCCTTTTCTGATGCCATCGGCGCGGAAGGGCTGGAGCTGGTCTGTGGAAAAGCCGAATCTTTTTTGGAGAGAAACTTTAGAAAATTCGACCTGGTCTTTGCCGACCCTCCTTATGACTACGGCAACTACGAGGTTTTGGTCGATCAGATCCGAAGGAGGGCGCTGCGGGACAGTGACTCCCTTTTGGTGATCGAGCACGGGGAAGAGGC
>CATILC010000009.1 GCA_949516455.1 Flavobacteriia bacterium
ATGTGCGGTGAGCGAAAGAACCCCAGTTCATGTGATGGCGAAACCTGGTGGGGCTCCAATTACGGAACAGGACTGGATGTGGCTGCTCCCGGAGTAAAGATCGCGGCAAGCGACATCGCCGGTTCCGCTGGCTACAGCACAGGAGATTATACCGGTTCGTTCAACGGAACCTCCTCTGCCTGTCCTAATGCCGCAGGGGTGATGGCGCTTATCCTGTCCGCAGATCCTTCACTCACCGAATCCAATGCGCGGGACATCTTGGAATCCACTTGCGACAAGGCCGGCGGTTATACCTACACAAGCGGAAATCCGAATGGAACGTGGAGCAATGAATTGGGTTACGGTCGTGTCAACGCACAGGCCGCAGTACAGTCGGCTTTGGCCTCCACTGCTTGTCCGTTCAACAGCCAGATCGGCGTCTCAGGAGTCACATCCACTACGGCAACCATCTTTATGCTGACCGCCAATACGGCCACCCGGAACTACCTGATCGAATACGGGCCTCGAGGATTTTTAGCAGGAAACGGAACCTTTATCTCCAAGACGGCTACCGGAAATGACACCACCGTGATCAGTGGCCTTAGCCCGATCACGGCATACTCTTTCAAGTACTACAGAGTTTGTGGAACAGACACTTCACTGGCGAAAAATGGCCCTGATTTTACCACGGCCTGTGGCGCGAATAGCTGCACCTACACCATCAACATGACAGATTCCTATGGAGACGGGTGGAATGGTGCCGTGATTGGCATTTACCAAAGTGGTATACTCATCTCCACATTTGGAAACGGATTCACCTCTGGCAGTTCGTCATCAGCGAGCGTCACCCTCTGTGATGGCTCCGCGGCTGATCTCATCGCAGAAAGCGCAGGAAGCTACCCAACAGAGGTCGGCTTCACCATTCTCGACCCCAGTGGCAATCAGGTATTCAGTCGCTCATCGGGGTCGAGTTTCGCCACAGGAAACAACTTTGGATCGTTTGCGGTCAGTTGCGCTTCCAACCCATGTGTAGCACCAACCAATCTGAGTATCCTGAGCACGACCAGCAGTGATGCGACGATCTATTGGAACGGCGGATCTGCCACTGGGTGGAATGTGGAATACGGAGCTGCAGGGTTCAGCTTGGGCTCAGGTACAGGCGCACAAGCCTCGAACGATACCACCACTTTGACCGGATTGAACGCATCGACGAGCTACGATGTATACGTGCAAGCCGATTGCGGCAGTTCATGGACCGGGCCACTCAACTTTTCTACGGCCAGTTCTTGTTTGGTCAGTACTTTCCCCTACACAGAAGGATTTGAGAGCGGATCTCCCAATTTGAGCTGCTGGACGAATATTCAGGAAGTCGGAGCAGCTGATTGGACCTATGCAGCGGGATCGAGCGGCGGAAGCATCAGTGGGGCATACAGTGGAAGCGCCAACGCACGTTTTGTATCGCTCAGCCCAAGCGGTGGCGGCACGCCTGTCACCAAACTGGTCAGCCCGCCTTTGGACCTCAGCAATATGACCGCACCCAGAGTCTCCTTCTTCTACGGACAGGAGCAATGGTACGGGGATCAAAACGAACTCAAGGTATATTACCGAAAGTCAGCAAACGATCCCTGGGTTCAATTGGCCCATTATACGGGTGACGTCGGCAGCTGGACACAGGTTGTGCTCAACTTGCCGAGCCATACATCGACCTATCAAATTGCCTTCGAGGGAATCAATAACTGGGGACGGGCGAATGTCCTGGACGAGGTGACCATTGAAGAGTCGCCCACTTGCCCAGCACCGCTGAATTTGGTTGCGTCCAATGTGACCCAGTCGAGCGTTGACCTATCCTGGGATGGCGGAACAGCCAGCGGCTGGAAGGTTCACTACGGACTCCAGGGTGATCCATTGGGCAGCGGAACCACTATGACCGTGGCTTCTGCATCAGCAACCATCAGTGGGTTGAATCCTTACACAGCTTACGATTTCTACGTACGTGCCAGCTGCGGATCTTCATGGACAGGTCCGATCACCGCCACGACTTTGTGCGCACCTGACTCACTCCCCTATTCTACGGACTTCACTACTGCTGCCGTGGGAGCCGCCACAGACTTCGGTAATTGCTGGACGGCTCAAACAAGCAATGGCTACGAATGGCATGGAGAGGATGCAACGGGTTCCAATGAGAATTCTGTGAATACAGGTCCCTTCTATGACAATACTTCCTTCGGACAGGCGGGCGGCGTATATCTATATGCAGAGGCCTCTTCACCGGCCGTAGCTGGAGATAAAGCCTATTTGATGTCTCCCGAGATCGATCTTGCGCAGTCATCGCATCCCAAGATGACCTTCCATTACCATATGTACGGTGTGAATACCGGAACTCTGGAAGTGGAGATCAGCGACAACGGAGGAAGTGGCTGGCAGAGCCTCTATTCGATCAGCGGGGAACAACAGACTTCTGGCACGAGTGCATGGAACAGCGTAAGCCTTGATCTGACTGGCTTTACAGGTGTGGTCCAAGTTCGCTTTGTGGCCACCCGTGGCGCAGATTACGAAGGAGATATCTGCCTGGATGATATTTCAATCCAAAATGATCCACCTTCTTGTGCGGCACCGATCAATTTGAACGTACTCAATACCACGTCCAATTCAGCCCTTCTCACTTGGACAGATCTGAATTCCGCGCAAGTCTTCAAAGTGGAATATGGACAAAGTGGATTCACTCGTGGCAGTGGCACGACTGTCACGGCCTCGAACGACACTTTCGATCTTCTGGGGCTGAACGGCAGTACCGATTATGAATTCTATGTTCAGTCGGAATGTTCCTGGGGGCCAAGTGCATGGAGCGGGCCATTGAGCTTCAAGACCCTCAGCGGCGGCGGACCATCTTTCCAGCGCTTCTGCTCGGTGATCGATTCCGTCGCCGAGATCAACTTCAAACAGGGAGTTTACCATGCGTATTTCGACTCATTGCGTATTGGTGATAAGTACCGGATCCGCTGGGCGCCGGTTCTCTCCCAATCTCAGTCGTCCATCACCATTGATTCGACCGTGATCCGGAGCAAGGTCTTCAACAATAGGTCCCAGCCGTACATGAATATCAACATCACGCCCTGGTACAATAGGTCGGTCCTGGTTTGGCTTGAATCGGACACCTTGGATGGTCAGGGAGAGGTTTGGGCCAATCCACAGGCCTGTACCCTTGACCGCAACGGGCAGGTCTTCCAACTGCTGAATAAAGGCGGTGGAGGTGTCATCTTGGGATCTGTCATCGATGGCAACATCGTAGAACTACCCGTTGGATGTAAGGCTCAGACGCTCAGCATGGTCGTTCAAAAGACAGCCAGTTGTGCAGAAGACTCAGTTCTCCTGAGGGCAGGATATGCAGGAGGCACAGGAAGCCCAAGTTATTTATGGAGCAATGGAGCGACGACCAAACGCACCTTTGCAGATCAGGGAGAAACGCTTTCCATCACCATTACAGATGCAGCTGGTTGCAGCATCACCGATTCCATCACTGCACCCACGGTGGATACCACGGCTGTGCCGGACAATTGGACACTGACCAAAAACAATGGGACCACCTTCACGGGAAGTTTCACTGCACCGGCACTCCCTTCAGGATCAACGCTGATCGGATATCGAATGGCCTACAGGCTGAGAAACACCCAAACGTGGACCAATACAACACTGAGCCAGAACACGTCCATCACCCATGACTTCACGGGCTCCGGACTTCCTGGTGGCAACTATGAGTTTGTTGCATTCACAAGGTACCGAGATGCCAGCTTGAATGCAGTGAATTCAAACTTTACCTGCCGATTGGTGAAGGGTTACAACGGCTCCGGAAACAAGAGCGGAAACGCAGGCTCCCATGGTTCAGACGCCGATGCCTACGCCATCTACCCGAATCCAGCCAACGACTTGCTGCATGTTTCCGCAGGCGGTGGATCCCTTATCCGTCTTTTGGATGTGCGCGGACGTCTCATTGCTCAGGAGGAAGTCCATCAGTCCGAAGTGCAATTTGAGATCGGCCACCTGGCCCAAGGGGTTTATATGGTACAAGTCATCAGCGGAACCCACGTATACACAGAAGAAGTCATCAAGAATTGATCTTGACCTGACCTAAGAGAGAAAGCCCCGCTTCGGCGGGGTTTTTTTATTTGCGGCGGGCGCGAAAAAAGCTCCGCAACAGTTCTGAAGATTCCTTTTCGAGCAACCCCCCGGACCACTCTGTCTTGGGGTGCAGCGCCAAAGACTTCCATGAATGAAAGCCTCTTTTTTCGTCGTAAGCGCCAAAAACCACCCGACCGATCTGGCTCCAAAACAGCGCACCTGAACACATCACACAGGGCTCCAAGGTGACGAACAAGGTGCAATCTGGAAGATATTTCGAGGAAAGGGCATGGCTCGCAGCCGTCAGGGCCTGCATCTCCGCATGGGCCGTTGCATCATTTAGACGCTCGGTCAGATTGTGTGCACGTGAAATGATCCGATCATTGGCAACGACCACCGCGCCAACGGGCACCTCTTCCTGTTCATAGGCCAATTCGGCCTGCTTAAGGGCCTCTCTCATAAAGAATTCATCAGTCGTCCAATCCATTGGCTTCGCTGTACTTTCGCAGCAAGATAACAGCGCGCATGGCATACCGATCTCATCACTGTGGCGAACTGCGTCTGAATGACGCCGGAAAGACCGTACACCTCAGCGGCTGGGTGCACCGGGTGCGTGAGCTGGGTGGAATGACCTTCATCGATCTCAGAGACCGTTACGGCATCACACAACTGGCCTTCAACGAATTTTGGGATGCCCAACTGATGAAAGAGGCGCAGCAGCTAGGCCGGGAGACCGTGCTGCAAGCGGAGGGCGAAGTGCTCGAACGCAGCAGCAAGAACGATCAATTGCCCACAGGTGAGGTCGAGTTGCGGGTCACTGAATTCAAAGTACTCAGTGCGGCGCAGGTACCTCCTTTCACCATTGAGGATGCGACCGACGGAGGGGATGAGCTTCGGATGAAGTACCGATATCTAGACATCCGCAGACGGCCTGTTCGCGAAAATCTCCTCCTGCGCAACGAGGTGAACCTGGCTGTGCGCAACTACCTGCACGAACAGGGCTTCACAGAAGTGGAAACCCCTTATCTGATCAAAAGCACGCCGGAGGGCGCACGGGACTTTGTTGTTCCCTCGCGCATGAACTCGGGAGAGTTCTATGCCCTTCCGCAGTCGCCGCAAACCTTCAAACAGCTGTTGATGGTGGCCGGCATGGACAAGTATTATCAGATCGTCAAATGCTTTCGCGACGAGGACCTGCGGGCCGATCGACAACCGGAATTCACTCAGATCGACTGCGAAATGTCCTTTGTGGACCAGGAGGACGTCTTGAATACATTCGAAGGACTTACCCGGCATTTGCTGTCCAAGATCAAAGGCATTGAGCTGGACGCCTTCCCGCGAATGAGCTACGACGAGGCGATGAAACGCTACGGAAACGACAAACCGGACATCCGCTTCGGGATGGAATTCGTGGAACTCGATGCGGCGCTTCGCGGAACGGATTTCAAAGTATTCATCGAGGCTGAACTGGTGGTAGGCATCAAATTGGAAGGAGGGGCTGAGCGGAGCAGAAAACAACTCGATGCCCTGCGCGATCTCGTTCAACAGCCACAACTCGGAATGTCCGGACTGATCTGGGCGAGACATCAAGCCGATGGTTCGTTCACCTCATCGGTGAACAAATTCTTTGATGAACAGGCGCTGAAAAACTGGGGGTCTGCTTTCCAAACTCAGCCCGGAGATCTCATGCTCATCCTTGCGGGAGCGAAAGACAAGACACGCGGTGCCTTGAGTGCCCTGCGCATGCATCTGGCGGATGAACTGGGTTTGCGCAATGCGGATGAATTCGCACCTCTTTGGGTGGTCGATTTTCCCTTGCTTGAATGGGACGAAGACAGCCAGCGTTTCCATGCCATGCACCACCCCTTCACTTCGCCAAAAGAAGAGGACATCGCCCTGCTCGAGACCGATCCCGGAGCGGTACGCGCAAATGCCTATGACCTTGTTCTGAACGGAAATGAGATCGGTGGCGGAAGCATCCGCATCCACGACCGCAGCTTGCAGAAGAAGATGTTCGAGCATCTGGGTTTCACCGAAGAAGATGCGCAAGCGCAATTTGGATTCCTGATGGATGCCTTCCAGTACGGTGCACCGCCTCATGGCGGCATCGCCTTTGGATTCGACCGACTCGTGGCCCTTTTGGGCGGACAGGAGACCATTCGCGACTTCATTGCCTTCCCAAAGAACAATGCCGGACGCGATGTGATGATCGATGCGCCCTCAGCCGTCGATCCCGCTCAACTCGACGAGCTCGAGTTGAAGACCACCTACGACCCAAGTGCGGACTGATTTTTTTGAATGTCTCTTTTTGCTGAACAGCCAATGAGATGACGCAACGACCAAACACCCTTTTGGGCCGCTTCCTGCACTGGCGGATCCGGCATATTCCCCAGCGCCAATTCATTCTCATCCTCTCGGTACTTGTTGGACTGGTGAGTGGAACGGTTTCCGTCCTGCTGAAATTCAGTGTTCACAGCATTCAATCTCTGCTGCGGGGCGATCTGCTTTTGGGGTTTCACGAGCTCTTCCAGTTCGCCTTTCCCCTGCTCGGGATCCTGATCACCGTACTCATTGCGCGCTGGATCATTCGCGAACCGATCGGCGACGGCATCCCCTCGACCCTCTATGCCATCTCAAAGAAGAACGGGATCATCCGTTCATTCCGCATGTATGCCTCAGTCATCACCAGCTCGATCACCGTTGGCTTTGGTGGCAGTGTTGGACTGGAAGGACCCACGGTTTCGACTGGTTCGGCCATCGGCTCCAATCTGGCCCGGCTCATGCATCTGAATTACCCGTCGCGCATTCTGCTGATCAGTTGTGCCACAACAGGAGCTCTTTCGAGCATCCTCCACACGCCCATTGCGGCTGTGGTATTTGCCATCGAAGTCTTCAGTCTCGACCTCACCCTGACCTCATTGATTCCCTTGCTTCTTTCTTCGGTCAGTGGGGCTGTGATGAGTCATTTATTCGGTGGTTCGGACTACCTCTTTCCCTACATCATCAAAGAAGCCTTTGAAATTCAGGATCTGCCCTTTTACATCGCCCTCGGTGCCCTGGCCGCTTTTTTCTCCATTTATTTCAACCGAGTCTATTTCGGGGTGGAGAAACTTATGGAACGTATCGGCAATCCCTACCTGAAGCTCTTTTTGGGTGGTCTGGCCATTGGCGGACTGATCTACCTCATCCCGCCCCTTTACGGGGAAGGCTATTCCACCATCAACTACCTGCTCAATGGTGAATTACAGGCGGTTTTGCGTGACAACATCTTTGCGGACAAATTGGACAGCGAACTGATGATCATTCTGCTGCTGTTGGGACTCGTGCTGTTCAAAGGAGTGGCTACTTCCCTGACCCTGCACGCCGGAGGCGTTGGCGGCATCTTCGCTCCCACGCTCTTCATGGGCAGTGCGCTGGGCTATGTCTTTGCCCGAGTGGTCAACTATTTTGGTATTTCCGATCTGTCGGAATCGAATTTTTCCCTGGTCGGGATGGCGGCTCTTCTGTCCGGAGTCATTCATGCGCCCTTGACGGCCATCTTCCTGATCGCGGAAGTAAGCGGTGGATATGAGCTTTTCCTGCCATTGATGATCGTTAGCTCCATTTCCTATGCAGTGGTCAAAGCCTTTGTACCGCACTCCATTTACGCCATCAGCCTGGCCAAACGGGGCGAGTTGATCACCCACGATAAAGATCGGGCCGTCCTCACATTGATGAAGCTCGACTCCGTGGTGGAAAAAGACTTTCGTGCGGTCCGCCCGGAATGGGATCTCGGGGAACTCGTCCAGACCGTGGCTCAAAGCAAACGCAACCTGTTTCCCGTATTGGATGAGGAAGGACGCCTTTTGGGTGTACTCACCCTGGACGACATTCGGCCGATCATGTTCCAGCAGGAGCTTTACGCCCGCACATTCGTTCGAGAC
>CATILC010000010.1 GCA_949516455.1 Flavobacteriia bacterium
ACGAGTTTCACTCGTTCGGTTCTTTTGCTTTCTGTCCCTCGCACAAATTCATTTGGCTCGGTCCTAAAAGCAAAAGCCCACGGGCAAATGCCGGCGGGCTTTGTTTGTGGGTGATACTGGATTCGAACCAGTGACCTCTTGCCTGTCAAGCAAGCGCTCTAAACCAACTGAGCTAATCACCCAAAATCGGAGCGCAAAGTAAAGGAATACGCGAATACTTCTATGGCCACGAAATGCTATCAACTTCCTTGCTCCTCCTCATCCTCTTCAAAATGATGATGAGGTGTATTGATGAATGTCTTCTTGGCTTTTTTCATATTGAAAAGGGAGGCAACCATTGAAGAAAGTGCAAAAGGTAGATGCAGCAGCGCATTTAAAGTGTGCAGAGTGTACAGCCGCTTCGGGATGGCCAGAAACATGGCCAGCGTGAATAAAAGGAAAATGCGAAATATCCAGAGGCTTAAGGATGTTTCGCCGAATAGAAAGGAGATCGAACCGAGAGTGGCCATCGCAACCAAAGCAAAAGCACGGGGCAGGAGGGTGTGCTGTATGGTCTTGTCCAAGAGATTGATGTTGCCTTCAGAAAAGAATTTTTTCCAGCCAAGCATGTAATATTTCAATGCAAAACTCACTTGAGACGCAAGCCATCTGGACCGTTGATTCTTCAAAGTTTCTGAGGATTGGACCTTTTCGTCATAGACATCTGCATCCTCCAGATAACATACTTTGACCTTTTCAAGTAGAAGCTTGATTTCCAGTTCTTTGTCAAACCCACTGATCACGTCGATCTCCGACATGACATTCTTGAAGAGTTTGTAGTCAAAGGCCATTCCCGACCCGATCAATGCTGAAGATAGCCCCACGCGAACGTGTCCTTTGCGGTAAATTGAATTATTGATCTCTTCACTAAGTCCATCCAGTCTGCTGATGTGCGTATTGGCATTTTTTGCTGTCCTGTGGCATTGTATGGCCATGAAGCCAGAGCAATATGCACTGTTGATCTTGTGCAGCACTCCTTTATCCATTTCATTGTCAGCGTCCAATATGACAGCGATATCATATTCCTCTTCGATGCGCCCCATGACTTGATTCAGACTTTTGGCCTTTGTGCTCTTCTCGAACGAAACCTCCCTTAGTTCCACAGGTAACTGCCTTAATTTTTCAAGGGTGGTCTCCTCAAATGAGTCTGCGATCACATAGACATCGAATGAATTCTCCGGGTAATCATGTGCTGCCGCCTTTTTGGCTACATGATAGATAACGCTGTCCTCTTTGTACCCAGGTATAAAAACAGCGATACGCGAAGGATTGCTTTGTACTTCAATTTTTCCTTTGCGAGGAAGCAAACAGGCGATGGCGTAAAAGAAGTTGTAGAAAACCCCAATACCCACGTAGACCGTCAGAATCCAAAGTATGATTTGAATAACGGCCATATTGGTAAACTTAATTCAGAAACAGCTCATTTTGTGCTGTTCTCCGCGTTTGTCGGGATGACAGGACTTGAACCTGCGACCACACGCCCCCCAGACGTGTACTCTACCACCTGAGCTACATCCCGATTCAATTTGACCCAAGGGCCAAAAGGGCGACAAATATAGCTTTCAACCCTTCCATCAGCCAAAAAGCATCTCCGCTCTGTGTCAGGTCTTATAGAGGTGTTTTCTTTGCAGCGACTTTTCCGTCAAAACCCCACTTTGTTAAACTTTTTTACGCTCAGATTGTCAAAGACCACGTGAAAAACAAGCTCTTCTTATTCGTCATTCTTTTCTCTGTTCAACTTTTTGGGCAGGCTCAAGAACTCTCCTTACGCATCTTGGATGAACAAGCCCGTCCGCTACCGGGAGCGGCGATCATTGTTTCCGATGCATCGAGCAGAATAAAAGAAACGGCCATTTCAGATGTTGAAGGAAAAGCACAATTCGACCTTTCACTGAAGCCGCTGAAATTGGAAGTCCGTCTGCTGGGTTATGTCGATACGGTTTTCACTGTGCGTCCTTCGGGGCAGAAGTGGCCGGAACTGAACGTGCGCATGCGATCCGATTCCGAGATATTGGATGAGGTGGAGGTGGACGCGATGGCAGAGAGCCAAACCATCAGCGGAGACACCACCCTGATCAATGCCGCAGCTTTCAAGGTCACACAAGATGCCTCTACTGCCGATCTGATGAAAAAGATGCCCGGCGTAGAGATCAACAATGGAACCATTCAGGTGCAAGGTGAATCGGTGGCCAAGGTGTTTGTGGACGGAAAGCCCTTCTTTGGCGAAAATTCAAAGGCAGCTCTGGACCTTATTCCTGCCGAGATGGTCAAGGGCATCAAAGTGTACGACCGATTGAGTGATCAGGCGCGCTTCACAGGATTCAAGGACGGAAAGACGGACAAGACGATCGACATCATCACCAAGAAGAGCAAGCGCTTTGGCGTTTTCGGAAAAGTGAATGCAGGAGCGGGCACCGAGTCTGCCTATCAGACCAATACCCAGCTGAATCTTTTCCGGGGCAAGGAACGGATCAGCTTGATCGTCAATGGCGACAATGTCAACGGAACCGGCAGCGGTCTTGGGAAATTCCTCCGCCGGCGGAGTTGGGGAAGCAATCTTTCCAATGTCTCCAAAGGACTGGCTGAGTCCTGGAACGCTGGACTGAACTACAACAACAACTGGAGGAACGGCTTGCAGATCCAGGCGGGCTACAGCTATGACCACAGCCTGCGCAACGAGGAAGTGGACATTTTCCGCTCCTACATCCTTCCCTCGGATTCTGGGCAATCATACAGTTCCAGAAGCCTGACCCGAACAGAAGGAGAGTTTCATCGCTTCAATCTGGATCTGGTCTGGGACATCGATACCATGAATTCCATTGAATTCGACCCCACATTCAATATTGGGCAAAGCAGTGTGATCCAATCCACCGGAAGTTTTACCGATCAGGGCGCCACACGCATCAATCAAAATGCATTGAGTTCGCAGTCGTTCACCAAAAGCTGGGACCTCGAAGGGGAACTGTTGTACAAGCACAGATTTACCAAAAAGGGGCGAACCTTCAGCAGCTCATTCGAATATGAGAATGCAGAAGATGATGGTACGGTCCAATTGTATTCCACAGGCACCTTTCAGTCTCGCGGGGCCTTGACCGATACCATCGATCAAAGTACAGAGGACCTGAGCCGGTCTCCAGTGGTTTCGGCTGAACTTGTGTACACGGAGCCAGTGGGAGGGAACGGCTTGGGTGAACTGCGTTATGAGGCCTCCCAGCGCTTGAGGGACAACGACCGAAAGACCTTCGATCTGCTGGCCAGCGATGCAGACCTTGTTTTGGACAGCACATTGTCCAATGTGTTTGAAAGCAAGGCCCTGACCCAAGAGTACAGTTTGGGCTACCAATGGGAGCCAGAAGAAGGGGATTGGTCATTCAGTACACGCCTTGGGGCGCAGAACATCATTTTGGATAACGACCAAAGCCTGCCGGGGCTTCTGAATGACCGCAGGACATTCGATGCCTTGTTGCCCTATGCGGCGATTTTCTACGAGCCCGTTTCCACCGATTTCCGACTTCGGGTGAGCTACACCACCGCCACTGATATTCCCTCCATCGGACAGTTGCAACAGGTCGTGTTCAACTCGAATCCCCTCTTGCTGTCCACAGGGAATCCAGATCTGAACCGATCCTACGCACACACTGTCTCCGCCCGGATCATCGCCAACGACCCGAGGAACAGCAACGGCTTCTTCTCCTATATGGCCTTCACCTCGAACAACGACTTTATTGGTACGAGCACACAGATCGCTTCGGAAAACAATCCGGTGGCTGGATTGCAATCTGGACAACAGATCACCCAGCCGGTCAATTTGAGCGGAAGATGGAATTCGAGGGCTTTTGGCTATTACGGATTCCCGATGTTCAAGGGAAAGATCAAAGGCAGTTTGCGTGCGGGTTTGTCCTACGAGGAAACGCCGAGCCTGATCAATCTCGAAAAGAACATCGCCAATACCTTGAGTCCTGGCCTTTCCATCGGTTTTGCGAGCAACTTGAGTGATGAGGTCGATTTCAATATCAACAGCGGAATGAACTATGGCCGGATCCGGAACAGTCTGAACGATGCGGCAGACAATGAATTCAGGACCTACAGTACCACCGCGAACTTCAAGTGGCAGCCCAAATGGGGCCTGAGTATCGAGACGGACCTTACCTACACAGGCAATGCGGGTCTGAGCGATGGCTTCAATGTCAATTACACGGTCTGGAATGCGGGCATCGGCTACCGATTCCTCGAAAGCAAACGCCTCGAAGCCAAGCTGTGGATCTTTGATATACTGGGGCAGAATACGAGCATCAACCGCAGTTTCACACCGACCTATACCGAAGATCGTCGGCAGTTGGTCCTTTCCCGTTACCTGATGTTCAGCCTTACCTGGCAGCTGAGTAAGTTCGACCCATCAAAGATGGGCGGCGGAAAGCAGCAATGGGGCAGAGGCCGCGGCCGCCCGCCCGGACGTTGA
>CATILC010000011.1 GCA_949516455.1 Flavobacteriia bacterium
CATCCTCTACTAATTTGACCTTCAGCAAATAACTCCCCGCGGAAACATTGGGCAGTAGCCAGCGATCTGCCGCCTGAGTCAGACGGCGCTTTCGACCCATCGCACTCCACAACTCCACATCGAGCACAGCGCTGTTGCTTTTGATCATCAGCTCGTCCGTCGCAGGATTGGGATAAAGAGATATGATCTTGTTGGCCTGCACCAGAGCACTCGCCTGCGATGCGATCGAAACAGTTTGGGTGCTGCTTACTGTGTCCGAACAGTTGTAGGCCCTCAGCCGCACAGTGTAGCTGCCCGCATGTGCGAAGCTGTGTGTGGGCTGACTGCCAGTGGCCGTGGTCCCATCGCCTAGATCCCAGAACAAGCTGTCCTGGGCTGGTCGGTCTGCCGTGAATTGAACCTGCAGACCATTGACCGAATATTGAAAAGCCGCATCTGCATTCTGATCTGATCTTTCCCACAAGGCCAGCGAATCGTAGACATAGGCCTTTGTGAGCAGCCTGATCGAATCGGCGATCTGCGGGCTCAAACTGTGGTCAAAGGAAATGGCCGTGGGGTCTTTCTTGAAGATCAGGGTGTAAAACGTGCATGCCGCCACATAGCTTCCGCGTGCATTCGGATGGGAGCCGTCCGATGTGTACAGGCCGATCCCGGGCCATTTTCTTCTGAACTGTCGCCAGACATGGCCCACCGGGGACAGAGAGCATCTGTTCGAATCGGTCAGTTCCTGATAGGAGTAATGAATGGCGCTGTCCATTCGCTCGTAGGTGCACACCCAAGGCGAAGTGGAACAATTGGATGCATCGCCGTTCTCCCGGCCCCAAGTCATATAGAAAAGAGGTTCCGCACATGGATGGGCCGAGCGGATCGAATCGCAGAGCGCCTTGGCAAAAGGGTGTACATCTGCGTACAGAAAGGCCGCGCCCAGGGAAGTTTCCTGGCTCTGCCCCTGTAGGGTCACATAGTCCCAGGCAGAGGAAGCGATCTTGCTCAGCGTGGTCGGATCCGCTGCATGGTTCATCATGCGGTAGCCTCCAGGCGTTCGGCTATCGTACAACAATTGATCGCCTGTGCTGCTGGCCATTTGCGAAACCAAACTGGGCAGATTGTTGGCGGCCGTATAGCTGTTGCCCAAAAAAAGCACCCGCTTGGTCTGCTGCGCATTCAATCCAATGGGCCCCAGCCACATCCCGATACAAGCACACAAGGTGTAGCATACAGACAAATTGAAAATCCTTTTTCTTGACATCCTATACATGCAATGGATATGCATTCTATCTCTTGTCCTCTGAAGCATGATTGTGCTTTCTGACACCATTGTCCTTTAGAATAAAAAACCCCGCACATGGCGGGGCTGCTTTGCTCGAGTTTTGGTTCAAATCGCGTCTGCTTTTTCTTTTGAAACGGTGAAGTTGGGGTCCAGCTCATGCGCCTTCAGATATTGCGTCTTGGCAGCTGAAGAGTCTCCTTGGCGCAACAGAAAGTCTCCATAAGAGTCGTGTACGTTGGCTACATCTGGATTGGAATTCATATTCAACAGAAAGTGTTTTTCAGCCAGTTCCATTTCTCCTTCATTCATGTACTTGTATGCGATCATATTATTCAGCGCAGAATTATCGGGATTCCTTGCTAAACCTGTAGAAAGAATATCTACCGCGGCCTCATAGTCTTTTTCTCCCCAGGCATACCAGGTACGGATCATCGGGTCATCGGGCGCATGCAGAAGAGCCATTCTCAAGTTCTCGCGCATATCTGCCCCCGCAGAAGGATCATATGACTTAATGAAATACTGTTCAGCCAAGCTTGCACCTTGCAGTTTACTCATCGCTGCATCGAATGTGGCCTGAAGGTTCTGCTTGTCCTGATTGAACCAGTAATAATGCAACTGCCCCAGGTGAGCGGTTGCCCAATTTGGGTCTGCATCCACAAGCGTGTCGCTGATGGCCAATGCCTGCTCATTGCTCAACTCGCTCATGTGCTTACGCATTTCGTTGTATGCGCTGAGGCCGCCTTTCAACTCTGTACTCGGCCAGAGGAAATTTCTGGCCAGCGCATGATTCCAAACCCCTGTAAAGCGCTTCCAAACCATGCGGCCATTCTCTTCTCCAACTATGCCAGAGAAGTTCATTCCAAAGGTTTTGAGTCCTGCAGAATACCATTTGGCCGATCCCATGATGTGCGCATCCTTGCCCACATAACTGATGTCGTGAATTGTTTGCTGGATCGAATCTTCATAGAACCATTCTGCCTTTGTGTTTTCTTTATTGACGATACTTGGACCGCCTGGCCAAACGGCATTTGACCATGCCAGCAAGCTGTCGCTCATGGTATTGTTGTAGGCTTCTACGTTGCCTTCTGTCTGGGCATCAAAAAAAGACTGAAGAAAAACCGTGACCTCCTCTTCGGACAGCTGTTTTTCTGTTGGGGCACATGACCAAATGGTCACGAAAAGGGAGGAAATTAGAAAGAGGCGTAGCAAAGAAGTCATTCTTTCCATGATCTAAAGACTTTTTGTTAAGATTATTACTGATTATTTCAGCCGAATTTAGGACTTCGCTGAGTATTCAACAAATTTTGAAAGGCCGTCCTCCGCTGGCAACAGCGTATTGAGTGACCACTCAGTCCCTGGCTTTGCGGGATTTGTAGAACTGATCAAAGAGGATGGAATGCGGAAGGGTCACGATCGAAATGATCATGAAGAAATAGATGATCAGCTCCGACCATTCTTTTTCCTTCAGCAGATAGATCAGCAGCATGAGTCCGCCGATGGAGAGGAAGCTGAACAGCGACAGGTCCTTCAAAAAGGACTTGAGCCTGTAATTGCTGATGCGCCTGCGCAACCAGCCATACTGATGCTGAAAGGCGTTGAGTGAGTGGAAAAGAATGAAATAGAGCGTGAAGGCCACCAGGAAAGGCAGAAATAAATAACTGAGATTGAGTGCGCTGATGAAGACAACCGCTTTGATGGCTTTTTGCCGATCCATCCGTCCGCTGTCCACCAGACGGTAAACGCTCCCCAAAAGCAGCAAGGGAATCAGTCCCATCACCGACAAACGGATGTACGGGTGGAAGTGAATTGCTTCTGAACCCTCGGTCAGCCACTGGAAACTGGCCACGATCTCGCGGTGTGCGATCAAAGAAGGAAGCAGCAAAATACCGCCGCCCCAGATCATGATCTCTACAGCCGACGGCTTCGGGATGTCCATTTCCTCCAGAAACTCCTGACCAAAGTGATACATGCTCATCACATAGAAGACCAGCGCTGCCTGAGCAGGCATCATCAGCCACCAGACCGCATAGCCCAATGCGATCAGCACATAATGAAGTATGAACCCGCGGGTGTCCTTGTCGCCGCTCAATGTGGAGTTGATCCGGTGATCTGCTGCACCATGAGGCACGCCGATCAAAAGGATGAGCGAGACGCAGATGCCATTGTACAGTTGTGGATCGATGGCCACGAACTGGAAAAGCAGCACGACGAGCAATATGGACAGAAAACGATACTTCACCTCGGGTCAAAAAAAAGGTCGGTTCCCGAAGGAACCAACCCTTTTAGTATTCTATTTCAATGCAATGGCATTAGGCAGCTTGGGTATCCTTAGATCCTGCAGCCAGGCTGTAGATCACCAGACCGAAGCCGATCTTGTTGATGGCGTCACCGATGTTGTAGACAACATCCATGTTCAGGCCGAGGCCGTCAACGAAGTCGTACCAACCATCTGTTCCGATCATATATCCTAGTGGATAGATGGCCCAACCGATGAGGACGAACTTGCAGAGAATGCCATGCGCCTTCTGAACAGCCGGTGAAGATTTGTCTGCCAGAGCCTTGGCTTCTCCGAACATGATGAGGTATACGATGTAGAAGTAGGCAAGACCTGAGAACAAGCCCCACATAGCGGGTCCTGTGCCAGTCGTGTAGACCGCTTCTCCGAAATAACCTGTCACCAACATGACAACTGATGCCCAGATGAGCTTCCACAAAAGGGAAGTTTTGGCACCCGCCGCCTTCAGGATCAGGTAGAATTCCACGCACATCAATGGAACAGTCAGGGTCCAGTCCACATAACGGAAGAATGTGGGAGACTCACCAACTACAGCCCAATAGTCGCGCATGTAGTAATAGTGGACAGCAGCAATGAACGTGATCAGTCCACTGACCAGAAGCGATGTTTTCCATTTGCCCTCAACGGTGCTCATTGAGAGGAAAAAGAAAGCTGAGGCGGCCATCATGGCCATGGTGCCTACGAAGAATGTAAAGCCAACATAATCGTTGGGCATCATTTTCGTGACTGCAAGCATAAAAGAAGTCATGTGTTTGGTTTTTGGTTTGAATTGCAGAAC
>CATILC010000012.1 GCA_949516455.1 Flavobacteriia bacterium
CAGGTAGTAGAATTTGAAAAAAGAATAACGCTGTTTGTTGTGCAACCTCATAATGCCGCTTCTTCAATGGGGTCTTTTTCGACGCGCAGGTTTTGGATGATGAACTGTTGCCGATCCGGAGTATTCTTTCCCATGTAAAAGGAAAGCAGCGCATCGATCGTTTGGTCTTTCCCCAAAAGTACAGGTTCCAAGCGCATTTCTGAACCGATGAAATGCCCGAATTCCTCTGGGGAGATTTCACCCAGTCCTTTGAAACGGGTGATCTCGGCCTTGTGGCCCAATTCAAGTATCGATGCGCGTTTTTCCTCGTCCGAATAGCAGTAGTCCGTTCTTGTGCGGTTGCGTACGCGAAAGAGCGGAGTCTGTAAAATATACAAATGCCCTTCTTTGACCAGCTCAGGAAAGAACTGAAGGAAGAAGGTGATGAGCAGCAAACGAATGTGCATTCCGTCCACATCGGCATCCGTGGCGATCACCACTTTGTTGTACCTCAGGTTCTCCAGTCCCTCCTCAATGTTCAGCGCAGCCTGCAGCAGATTGAACTCTTCGTTCTCGTAGACGATCTTCTTGCTCAATCCGAAGCTGTTGAGCGGTTTTCCCTTCAAGCTGAAAACGGCCTGTGTGTTGACGTCTCTCGATTTGGTGATGGATCCCGAAGCCGAATCTCCTTCCGTGATGAAAATGGTGGTTTCCAATCGGTTGGCCGCTTTTTGATCGTTGTAGTGCTGCCGACAGTCGCGAAGTTTCTTGTTGTGCAGACTCGCTTTTTTTGCACGCTCACGGGCCAGCTTTTGGATGCCCGCCAATTCTTTCCGTTCCTTCTCTGCACGGAGGATCTTTTTTAGAATGATCTCCGCTGCTTCCGAATTCCTGTGGAGATAATTGTCGAGCTTGGTTTTCAAAAAATCAAGAATATAGGACCGTACGGTGCCCAGCTCGGGGCCCATGTCATGTGAGCCCAACTTGGTCTTGGTCTGGGATTCAAAGACCGGCTCGATCACTTTGACGCTGATGGCTCCAATGATGCTCTGACGGATGTCCGAAACATCGAAATTCTTCTGATAAAAATCTCTGAACGTTTTGACAATGGCCTCCCGAAAGGCCGTTTGGTGCGTTCCACCCTGGGTGGTGTGCTGCCCATTCACAAAGCTGTAGTACTGGTCGCTTTGGGATTTTTCTGCATGGGTGAGGGCGATTTCGATGTCCTCTCCACGCAAGTGTATGGCCTCGTGCATGGTGGGCTGATCGATCTCGTTGGCCAGAAGATCTTTGAGGCCATTCTCAGAGAAGAACTTCTGTCCGTTGAACAGAAGGGTGAGCCCAGGATTGAGGTATACATAGTTCCAGAGCATGCGCTGGACATATTCATCCACAAACTCGTAGTTCCTGAAGATCTCGCGGTCGGGGATGAAGGATATTTGTGTACCCTTCCTCTTGCTGCTCGCCTCGATGGGCGCATCATTGGTCAGCTCTCCTCTTTCGAATTCGGCTTTCTTCACTTCACCTTCACGGACCGACTGAACCAGAAAGTAATCGCTCAGGGCATTCACAGCCTTAGTTCCCACTCCATTCAGACCCACAGTTTTCTTGAAGGCCTTGCTGTCGTATTTAGCGCCCGTATTGATGCGCGAAACACAATCCACGACTTTGCCCAAGGGTATCCCCCTTCCGTAATCGCGCACTTGGACCTTGCCCTCTTGAATGCTGACTTCAATGGTCTTTCCCACGCCCATGACGAATTCATCGATGCTGTTATCGATGACCTCCTTCAGCAATATGTAAATGCCATCATCCGGAGCAGAACCATCGCCCAGTTTTCCAATGTACATCCCTGGGCGAAGCCGAATGTGCTCTTTCCAGTCCAGCGAACGGATATTGCTCTCGTCGTAAGACGCAGTGCCTGTTTTTGCCATAAACCTGCAAAATATGTCAGTAATGGATGATTTTCATCAGAATGCCCGTACATTTTTTAACACTTTTTCCTTGCCTGCACTCAGGCCAACTGCCCTTGATTTATGCAAGGCCTAATGTGGAATTTTCGTCTACAAGAAAATGAAAGGCGCAGCACCTGAACCCAATACGCTCCTTTGGTTTCCGTGAACAGACTGGCGCGTGCTAAAAAAACAAAGCCCCGCAATGGGGCGGGGCGTCTTGGGTCTGTTGGGGTGACTGATGGGGTTCGAACCCACGACCTCTGGAACCACAATCCAGCGCTCTAACCAACTGAGCTACAATCACCGTGAAAAAGCGAGCGCAAATATACAATAAGCCCTTGCACATTCAGAGATCGCCTTTGGCCTAAACTGCCCGGAAGTGGTGGCTTAGTTTTGTATGGTGTTCAAAATGCTCCCAGGATTGGTGGTCGTTGCCGCACTCGCTTTGGCGGCGGAATGGTTGAATCGATGGACCGGTATCCTCGGAACAGCCAGTTGGTGCATCCTCTTAGGTGCTGCCTTCAGTATTTGGCCCAAACCATTGAATACCCTTAGGATCGGAAGCAAATGGGCCGAGAAGTATCTCCTACAAGTGGCCATCGCGCTGATGGGACTGCAGGTCTCGCTGGGTGATATCAATGAAATGAGACTCCAGCTGGGAATTTTGCTGGCCATCACCTTGGGTTTGATGCTCGTGGCATTCATCCCATGGCCCAAGGCGTTCAGGCAGGTCGATCGCAACACCCGATGGTTGCTGGCAGCTGGTGAATCGGTTTGTGGGTCTGCTGCCATTGCCGCTCTGTCCGGACCAAGCCGTGTCCGTTCGGAAAATACAGCAGCGAGCATATTGGTGGTCAACCTCTTATCCACAGCTGGACTCATTTTTATTCCATTGATCCTTTCGGCTGTGCGCGCATCTCCAATGGATTCGGCCTGGTGGACCGGTGGCTATCTGCAATCTGCAGGACATGCCTTGGCTGCTGGATTCAGCATGGGAGAGGAAAGTGGACTTTGGGCGACAACACTTAAAATGGGACGCATCCTCCTTCTTCTGCCTTTGGTTTTACTGAGTCGGATCCTATTTTCCGGCAGGTCCGAACAAAGTGAAAGATCATCTGCTCTTCCTGCATTCCTCTGGTTTTTCCTGGCCGTGATGCTGATGAACCATTTTGCACCACTTCCTGAACCGTGGAAGGTTCAGGTCCTCGCCGCGGACAAGAAGCTCATCCACATGGCGCTCTGTGCCATTGGTCTGAATATCGATCTGCGTTCCCTCTTCAGTTCCATGCCGACTTTGCTTGGATTGGGCCTGCTGCTGACCCTTCTTCACCTGATCTTGCTCTTGGCTGGATGGCTCATATGGACAGCGAACTGAGATGAAGATCCTTCTGCTCACACCCTGGTTCCCCAACCCGGAGAACCCCACCCTGGGGAATTTCATTCTTCGTCAATTCGAATTGATCGCAGCGCATCACGATGTTTATCTGCTGGCCTTCAGTGCGAACAGGACTGCGGGAAAGAGTGTGTCCTGTGAATCTACTGAGAAATACGGCTTCAAAGGCTGGCACATCACCCACCGAAGCGGGCAGGGCCCCTTGAGCTGGCGCTATGCGCGAAAAGGCCGGTCCCTTGGACTTTCCCTGATGGAAGAAGATTCGTTCTTTCCCGAATTGGTGCATGCCCAGATCGCACATCAGATCGGAGATCTTCTGCATCGCATCAAGAAAAACAGATCCATTCCCATTGTAAGTTCAGAGCATTGGTCCGGCTATCTCGAAGAAAGGAATGAAAATCTCCGGACGGCGGAACGCTTCCGAAAGTGGCTCGCGATCCGATCGGTGGATGTCTTGCTTCCGGTCACGAATCAATTGGGAGAGGCCATGAAGCGCTCAGGATTTACTGCTCAAGACATCTGTATTTGGCGAAACCCGGTGAATGACAGGCTTTTTAAACCAAGTCCAAAAAAGATCTTTGACTTCATGCATCTCTCCAGCCTGGATGCCAACAAAAGACCTTTGGAGATCATTCGTTCGTTTCACGAGCTGTTGAAAGACCATCCCAATGCCCGATTGAGCATCGGTGGAGACGGAGCCACAGAACCCCTTTTTGCATTGAGAGAAGAATTGGGCATTTCTCCGAAAAATTTGGACATCCATGGTTCAATGAACTACAAGGAGGTCGCGGAGCGCATGAGATCGGCCCGTTGCCTGGTGCAGTTCAGCCGCTACGAAAATCTTCCTTGCACCATTGGAGAGGCCCTGACCGCAGGTTTGGTGATCATCTCCAGCGATGTGGGTGGCATCCGCGAACTGGTCAATGAGGAGAATGGCCTCTTGGTTCCCAGAGACGGACATAAAGCACTGTTCCAGGCAATGAAGAGCAGTATGGAAAGCCCGCTCATACCCAAAGCGTTCGACTTCTTAAAAACCAAAAAACTCATGGACCAGATCGATGCCATCTACGAGGAGATCCTGCGGAAAAGAAACTGAGCACAAAAGATCAACGATACTCTTTACGAAGGAGAGAAAAAGCACTGATTGACCTTTTGTTCAGCCGAAAAACAAGTTACTTTGTGGATAACCAAACCGATAACCAATGAAAGGAATTGTTTTTACCGAATTCTTTGAGCTCATAGAGGAACTTCACGACTATGAAATGGTCGATCGGGTCATTCAGGAATCAAAGGTGGAATCCGGTGGAAATTACACTGCGATCGGCAGTTATGATTTCCAGGAGCTGGTAAAACTCCTGAGCACCTACAGCAATATCAGCGGGAATTCGATCGATACATCCCTCCGGTTGTTCGGACATAA
>CATILC010000013.1 GCA_949516455.1 Flavobacteriia bacterium
AGCAGCACATACATTCCCATTTCGTGGGCCTTGTCAACCACTTGACGGAAATCGTCCATTGTACCGAGATCGGGATGAACGGCTGTGTAATCGCTGATGCTGTAATAGCTGCCCGGATCGCCTTCCCTGTCCGTTTTGCGGTTCTTCAGACCGATGGGCTGGATCGGCATGAACCAAAGGATGTCCACGCCCAACTCCTTGAGTCGCGGAAGATGCGCAGAAAAGGCCTCAAAAGTGCCTTCGGGCGTATACTGTCTGACATTCACCTCATAGATGTTGGCGTTCTTCACCCAGTTGGGATGTCTGGCTTCCTGGGCTGGACTGGCGGCACTTTCTGGCTTTGGAGCGTCTGTTCGGCTCTGGCAGGAAAGCAGGATGCACAAAGTAAGTAGGACGAGGCTCTTTTTCATCGGTCAGGGATTTATGAGGTAGTCGAAATCAAGTGGGGCCAGTCGGACGGTGGTTTGGTTGCCAGCTTTATCCATTTGGCTGCCGAAGAGGGACAGGCGTTCGTCCTCCAATGTGTATTCAAAGGGCTCCTCGGTCGGGTTGATCAGGATCAGGACTTCCTGGTCAAAATAGCTTCTGCGGATGATGAGCACGCCTTCTTCCGTTGCTTCGATCTGCGTGGCACCGTAGAGCAGCGCCATTTTGCCTCCTCTGAGCTCTGCCAGTTTTTGGACATCCTGCACCAGAGCCTGTTCCAGATCGGTGTACCCATCGAATCGCATCATCTTGCGGTTGTCGGGGTCGCCACCGCCATGGAGTCCGTATTCGTCTCCGTAGTAGACCACGGGGATGCCCGGAACGGCAAAATTGAATGCGTGCAGCAGGGCGAGTCGCTGATAGGCCTTTTCGCTGGGAACGGGAATATTCCGTGTCCACCCGGCCAGTTTCTGATCCTCTCCAAGCGAGACATCTCCCGAGGCAATGCTGATGAAACGCGACCGGTCCTGGTTGCCGCTGATGTAGCCCATCAGGTTGTGGTGTCCGTAGAACTGCAGGCTTTGCAGAAGTTTTTCGGCAAGGCGTTCGCTGGCCGGCCCAACCTCTTCAGCGCCTGAAAAAGCAGAAACGGCTGCGTCGTAGACATTGAAATCGAACTGGGCATCGAGCATTCCACTTCCCAGATAGGAGGCGATCAGGTTCGGTGAACCGTAGGTTTCCCCTATCTGGTAGATCCGGCGCTCCGGAAGTGCCCGTTTGATCTTGGATGTGAGCGTACGCCAATAGCGCTCAGAAATGTGTTTGGTGGCGTCGTGACGGAAGCCATCGAACGCATACTCCGTCACCCAGACCAAAGCAGAGTCGGTCATGGGATCCACGATCTCCTGCCTTCTCAGATCCAAGGTGGGCATGAAAGTATCGAACCAGGTGGTGAGTCTGTGTTCGTCCCAGCGCTCGGTATTGAGGCTGCCGTCCGGCAAATACAAGTCCGTGGCCCATTCCGGATGCTCCTGATAGATCGGGTGCGACTGATGCACGTGATTGGCCACATAGTCGAGCAGCACATTCATCTCCTGTTCATGCGCCGATCCCAACATGTCACGAATGACTTCCGGACGGCCAAAACGCCCGTCGGGCACCACATTGGAGATCGGCCAATAGCCGTGATAACCAGAAAACTTGGTGGTGACACCGCCCTTGTCCCAAAGGCCCCAGGCGTCCTCAGGGTTCTTGGTGAAGGGAGAGAGCCAAAGCGTATTCATCCCGAGGGATCGGAAGAAACCGTCCTCGATCTTTTGGTCGATACCAGCGATATCACCTCCGTAAAAATTGGCCTTGGGGTGCACCTCCGGATCCTCCACCGGACGGTCATTGGAAGGGTCGCCATTGAGAAAGCGGTCGATCATGATGAAATACATGGTGGACTTCTGCCAGTCGGAGCGGTTCAATTGGGAAGTCTCCCGAACGACATTTCCGCGTTCCAGTGGAATGAGCACGTCATTTCCCTTCTGCTCATTCCTCGAGCAAAAAACACGAATATGACTGCGCCCTGTGCGAAAAGCCGGTTCCGGGATCGGAATGTTGTGCACCACCTGCCCGTTCTCAAAACTCTTTCGGGTATTCAATAAATGGTTCTCCCAGAGCACCAGCAGCTCCTGGTCGTCTGGAATGGCATTCAGGCTGATGAAGTTCTTGCCGTGGGTCAGGGCCCGAACCTGAACAGGAGGTTCTCCCGACTCCTCAACACGAAGCACGGAATTGAAGCCACCCATGCCATTGGACACCGAATCCGCATTGGAGGGATCGGTCTTTTCCTTGCCGTCCACCATCAGTTTGTATTCGTACTGTCCGGCCTTCAACTCCAGTTCTGCCTTCCAGCCCGCCGTCGATCTTTCCAACTGAAGTGCTTCTCTGTTCCAGGCATTGAAGCTCCCAAAGAGGTGTACAGAGCCCGCATGTTCCATTCCCTCGATGGTCCATTGAACTGTTTGGGTGGATGCGGCACAGACCGGAATATCGTAGCGGATGGGTCCGAAGTACACAGCCACACTTGAAACGAACTCCTCGGGTTGGCCGCTGAGCAAAACAGTGGATGAGTCGATCGTCTCGGCTGTGATCCCTGCAGGCCAGCGCAGGCTGTCCCATGAAGCGGAAAGAAAGTAGTCCGACAAATGCACTTCTGTAACGCCTGATTGCAATTGAATGGTGGAGGCCAGCCCGTGGATGGCAGAATTCTGCAGGCCGATGGGCTGACAGGAATAGACCAGGCTGACCAAACTCAAAAGAAGGATGAAAGGCTTTTTCATGGGCGTTCGATCTGTTCTATACTGCCTGCTGACAACTTCAGCTTCGTGCCATAGAGCTTGAGTTCCACAGCTTCTCCCGAGAGGTGAAGTACTTCCGTTCTCGTTGGCTCCACCTGCACCCGAAGCAAGGCGCCCCGAAACCGGAGGTGGAATTCAAGGGCTGTCCACTGATCGGGCAATGCCGGGTCGAGATGCAGATCGCTGCCCACCCAATGCATTCCACCAAAGCCCTGTACCACACTCATCCAAGTGCCGGCCATGCTGGTGATGTGAAGGCCCTCGGCGACTTCCTTGTTGTAATCGTCGAGATCCAGCCGCGCCGTTCGCAGGTAGAGCTCATAGGCCTTGTCCATTTTTCCCAGCCGTGCGGCGAGTATGGCGTGCACACAGGGGGACAAAGACGACTCGTGGACAGTAAATGGTTCGTAAAAATCAAAATTCCGTTCGTGCGTTTCCCGATCGAACTCCTCCGAAAAGAGATACACGCCCTGCAGCACATCGGC
>CATILC010000014.1 GCA_949516455.1 Flavobacteriia bacterium
ACGCGAAATGTTTTGCGCGCGTTTTCCGATGAGACAGTCACTAAGTAGGTACCGGCATAAAGCGCTTGTACATCGAAGTAGGCAATGGTTTGACCTGCACGGATCACTGTTTTTCGGATGCTCCTCCCGGCCATATCTGTGAGATCGACCTTGAGATCTGATGGATTCAGTCCGTTCACTTGGATCGCGATCAGATCAGCACTCGGATTTGGGAATACACTGAATTTTAGCTGTTCGAGTTCCACACCTGTGCTCATTGACGATGTGTAGATGGTGGCTGCTGCTGGTACGGAGTTCACCTTTCTATTGGCATAAACTCCGTAAAAAGTGGGTCCGACGGCATAGGGGTAGGCCGAATTCCAGTTGGCATCGACCGTAGCGAAATAGGCGTAGGTGCCATTTGGATATTCAGGAGTGATGCAAAAACGCCCGTTGTGCTCATCAAGTTGATCTTCTGCAGTTTGGGCGATGTATTCATAATCTTCCCGGAAGTAACCCAGAAAATAGGTCGCATCCACGGCGGGGCCATTGGAACGCTGTGTCATATTGCGCAGCTGGTAGCTCGATTTCATCCGCGCGATCCCTCCGGTGCCATCTGTATTGGCGTAGCCATAAGCCCCGTAGATCGGATATCCGTCGTAGGCAAAGCCAATGAGCGGCGAATGCTGCGTGCTGTCAATGGTGTAGAGTCCGTCGGCATCGTACAGGTTGCAGATGGTGGAAACGACATTCAGGTCGAGTTTGAAGGCCGATGGATTCTGATGGTGATGGTAGTTTCCCATGGCTGGATGGCCCTTGCTGCAATCAAAGCCTGCCATCTCTGCGGGTATGGCGTCCCGGTTCCAATCCATCGTTGCCCCAGGTCCACCAGGACAGGGCGGATTGCCAGGGCCTCCGCAGAGTGCATTGGTACTCGGATCCCAAGAAACCCCATCGCGATAATCGAACAAGGCCACCCCATTGATGAAGACGCCAATATTGCCACCCGTTGTAGAACTGGCTGTTCCTGTTTCTGGAACAGGATTCAGCGGAATCTCATAAATGGCCGATTGATCTTGGGCTTGGGAGGGATTGCCATCGAGAAAGGGGCCGGTCGGATAAGATGGGATACCCGTACAAGTGATGTAGGAATAGTCGTTGGTATAAGCCACTTGCTGGCAGTTGACCAGAAGACCATTGTCAATGGCCGTGCTGTTGCCCTGCACGTAGTAACTGCCTGTTAAAGTCGTGTTCTGCAGAAGTTGGGTGATGGCCGGGTGGGTCTGAGCATGGACCGCGCTATAGAGTCCGACCGAGATAAAAAGACAAAGGAGCTTCATGGGAGTTGATTTATTCATGACAAGATGAGGTTTTTATCCTTAAGTGGATTGCATGTGGCTTGGCGTTCATCTTGAAAATCCAAAACGCGGATCGAAGCAAAATGAACTGTCGTTCAATGTGAAAAGGAAGGCCATAAGGTCTTTTTGGTCGGCAAAGGAGAGCGTTATGCCAGCGGTCAATTCTTCTCCTATGTTGGGAAGCATGACCATTTCTCGGGTGTAGTGTTCCATCACTTCTTTGAGGCGATCGAAACGACCATCGTGCATGTACGGGTAGGTATAGCTGAGGTTGCGCAGGCTCGGTATCTGAAATCGAAAGCTGTCCTTCGGGTTTTGGCTGATACGGAAGCGTCCGAGATCCTGCAGACGTGGGTCTGGGGGCAATCCATTGCTCACAATACGATCGGAGGTGAACAGGGGTTCGGTGTGACAGCTGTTGCAGTGCTGAAGAAAAAGGGCATAGCCGTTCTGCTCCTGCTCGTTGAACTGTCGGTTTCCTCTTTTCACCTCATCGTATTTGGCCTTATCGGAGATCAGGCTGAGCTGGAATTGCGCCAGCGCGTGCAGCAGCTTTTGAGTGGAAATGACCGTATCTCCGAAGGCTTTGCTGAATCGGTTCCTGTAGTTTTCGTTCCGTCTGAGTCTTCCAAGGATGTGTGGCAGGGTATCGCCCATTTCGCTGGGATGGGTCAAAGGGATGAGTGCCTGCTGATCGAGCAGTGAGATGGCTCCGTCCCACATGAAGTGGCTCTTCCAGGCCAGGTTGAACAGGGCTGGTGCGTTTCGTTGGCCCACACTGTCATCGATCCCGTGGCTCAGCGCATGATCCGTATGAGCGAAAGCATTGAAGGGAGAATGACAGGAGGCGCAAGAGATGCGCCCATCACGAGACAAGAGCGGATCGTAGAAGAGCTTGCGCCCGAGTTCAGAGATGCGCCCATCCCAGGGCATTGCCTGAAGATCGTACGTGGGTTCAGGAAAGTGTTCTGGCAATGCCAGCGGTGCAGAAGCCTCATCCGACTGGAAGGAAAACAGGCCCAAAAGGCTAAAGAGGAGTATTCGCTTCATCGCTTGGTCTTGCCCAGGCAGTTGGGAATGAAAGAAGCCAGGTCGTGTGCCAGCGGTCCCGGGCTCATGACCCGGGCCTGAATTTCCTTTTTGAGCACTTGGCTTAGGAATGGGGCGAGATCCACTGAAAGTTCTTCATTCTCGGGTGCGAAAGGTATGTGAACGAGCTGTGCTGTGCCATAGGGTTTGCGGTAGCCGCCGATATGGTATTCAAATCGACTTTTGCCTCCAGACAAATAGTGGCCTTCGATCTTCCAATGGATGTAGCCCGCTTGCCAAGTCCAGTACATACCACGTATGGGGTCGAGGACGCCGCCCTGGGTCTGCCCCACTTGGACCGTGCTGTCCACTCCGATGAGAAACCGCAATTCTCCAGGGCGCAGTCCAATGCTGTCTGCATGGCTGAGTTTCCAGCTCGATGGGTCAGAGGCATCCAAAAGTTGATCTTCCAGACAGGTGCTGTCGCTTCCTTCGCTGTGGATCAAACGAACGCGGGTGAGGTAGCATTTGAATCTGTCGACCTCCAATTGTACCCCTTCCATTTGTGGAAGGGAAAACGGTGACTTGAGTTCCAAGGGAGCTTCCCCAGTAAAAAGAGAAATTCGGATGAACGATGGTGCTTGTCCAAGAACAGCTAGTTGCTGGAAAAAAAAGGCCAATGAAACCAGAAAACCCCTCAAAACAGCGGCTTGCCAATGCAGCCATCCGGCTCCATCATACCCATCAAGTTGCTGATGGTGGGGGCGATGTCCAGAATGTAGACTTCCTCTGCACTGCGCATTTTTGGAACTCCTTTTCCAAAGAACAGCAGGGGAACATGTGTATCGTAATCGAAGGAAGAGCCATGGGTGGTGCCCACTTCGTGTCCGCCTCCTGTGGTGTAGTTCGGGTACAGATCAAATACCAGGTCACCCGTGCGAAGCGGATTCATTCCATTGAGCACCAAATGGTCCATTCCGCGAACTGCGGAGAATCCTTCCAGGTCCATCCGTGTATAGATCTGTTTGATGTTCGGGTGCTTGGCCAATAGATGGCTGCGCAAAGCACGGATCAAGGGTTCGGGAGGCAATTGAAGCGAATCCAATTTCAGATGGATGTGGTTGTCAAAGACGCGTTCGAAAAGAGCAGTGTCTCCAAACACTTCCTGAAGGAAATCCTTGGTGCTTCTGGCCACCTCATGGGACGGGACAATTCCGGTCGGAATGTTCAGTTCGTTCAGAACAGCTCCGTTGGGCTTGACCCCATGGTCTGCAGTCAGGAAAACGGTGTATTTGCCGGCGCCAATGGTTTCGTCCAGAAAGGACAAAAGACGCGCAATGTCCCGGTCGAGTCGGGCATACTGATCGGCCACCTCCCAGGAGTTCGGTCCGTAAGCATGGCCAATGTGGTCGGGCGTGCTGTAGGAGAGTGCCAGCATGTCCGGAAACTCATCCTGCCCGAGGAATTCATTCTCGATCAGTTCCATGGCCAGATCTGTGAGCAAGGTGTTGCCGTGCGGCGTCCACCGGATCAGGGATCTTTTCTCCGATCGGCTCAAAGAGGAGAATTCATGCGGAAAGCAGACACCGCCTTCCTGAAATACATCTCTTTCGCCGGGTCCCTGATCGGGGGCAAGGTGTGCATAGGCTTTTCTGTCGGCGAGCAGATTCCAGCTGTTGCGCATCATGCGGCGAGGTCGGTCGGCCTTGTTGAACTGCTCAAGCCATTTGGGCAAGCTGGCTTTCTGGTAGTAGCTCGAGCTGACAAAATCACCCGACTCACTATCGTACCAGAAGGCCCAGTCTGCTGAGTGTCCGGCGGAGAGAATGGCGCTCCTGTCTTTGATACTCAGCCCATAGACCTTGCTCTTGCCGAAGGTGTGCAGTTTGAGGGCATCTCCCAAACTTCCGCTGCGCATTCGGTGGGGGGAGTGCATGCCCGCGTCGCTTTCACAGCCAATAGATGTCTGTCGCTCATCGCCTACACAGTACACCTGTTTCTTAAGAAAGGGATCGTACCAATTGTTGCCAATGATGCCGTGTTCGAAGGGCGGTGCTCCGGTAAATACACTGGCATGGCCCGGGCCTGTGTAGGTGGGTACATAGTTGAAATGTGCGTAGCGAAATTCCGCTCCTTCTCTTCTCAGCCGTTCGAATCCTTCCGAGCCGAAGAGCGGCCGAAAACGGTCGAGGTAGTCGGCACGCATCTGATCGACCACGATACCTACGATCAAACGAGGTTCAGATTGAGCAAAGCATCCCAGGCTCATGCTCAGGACAATTAGAAGGACGTGGATCTTTTTCATGGAGACAGCTGAAACAGGCTACAAATTAAGTGAGCCATATGTTTCCTCTCCGTTAAAAAGCAAGGGCCGCACATAAAGCGGCCTGGACAAGATGTGCTTCAGGGGATGAGCGTGAGAAAGACCTTGACGGTATCTGTCTGCGTGCATCCCACCCCCTGGCCGCCGCGGCATCGTTCAATGAAGACAGAATCTGATCCGAGGTAGGTGGGGTCTGGGGCATAGCGGTAGATCGCACGCCACGCTGTGCTGCTGTTTCTGAGCAATTCGCTGTTCAATGAATGGGCAGGCGGCAGAATGATCTGGGCGCCTTCTTCATCGCCACTTAATTCCAGGTCGAGCAGGAGTTCCTGTGTATTGGATAGATCGATATACAACAGCTCATTGGGGCACATGAGTTCCACTGGCCCATTCTGCTTTGGGCTGTCGTCCTTGCTGCACTGGACCAGGAAAAAGGTCAAAAAAATAAGGGCCAGGGTATGTGAGAGGTTTTTCATGCAACGCATTTATATCGAGTACGCAGCAGCGCGCAAGAAAGGGACAGCCCTTTTCTTCTAGGCGCGACTCCTTTTGAAAAGAGGCACCGAAGAACAGGCTTCCCCGAACATCAGGCTTTTCACAACAGGTCTGAGTCGTTGGCTCAAGGCCATATAGGCAGAGATCGGGACGCCAGAGGAGCAGCCTTTCACGATCACCTTTGCGTCTTGGTAGGTCTCAAGCGGCAGGGCATAGATCCGCTGGTGGTAGAGTCGTTCCCGAACCTCTGCGGTCGTTCCCCGCTGGACTTCAGTTGCCGCATCTTGCAGATGAATGCTGACCAGCATCCAGCTCCAAAGTGGGAGGATGGCATCTGTCGAGCAATGCAGCGCCACTACCTTCTGATCGTAGGCTTGTGTGTCGAGCTGCTGAATAGCGGATCGAAATTCTTTTTCCTTAAGGAACAGCCCTTCTTCCAAAAAAGAGGCCATATCGATGGAAACCACGGCGGGCAGCTGAATAAGCTGTTCCAGATCGATTTGGATCAGCTCGCTTTCAGCTACTTTGTTCCGTATCACGTCCATCAGAAAAGGCCGAGCTCCACTTTGGCTTCCTCACTCATCATGTCCTTTTCCCAGGGCGGTTCAAAGGTGATCTCCACCTCCACTTCATTCACCTGCTCAAGCGCTTGGGTTTTGAGGCGTACTTCCTCGGGCAGGCTTTCGGCCACGGGGCAGTTCGGCGAGGTCAGTGTCAT
>CATILC010000015.1 GCA_949516455.1 Flavobacteriia bacterium
TCCGCTGCCCGTCCGCCGAGGGCGGCACACATTTCATCGAGCATTTGATCTGTATTGGTCAGATGACGCTCCTCTGGAAGATACCAGGCAGCTCCCAAAGACTTGCCACGTGGAACGATGGTCACCTTGACAAGTGGCGCCGCGTGTTCCAGCAACCAGCTCACGGTGGCATGACCTGCCTCGTGGTTGGCGATGATCTCTTTTTCATCCTGGGTGATGAATTTCCCCTTCTTCTCCAAACCGCCTACAATGCGGTCCACAGCATCGAGGAAATCCTGCTTGCCGATCCGTTTTTTGTCCTTTCGCGCTGCGATCAGGGCCGATTCGTTGCATACGTTGGCAATGTCCGCACCGGAGAATCCAGGCGTCTGTTTGGCCAGAAAATCAACATCGATGTCGGCATCGAGCTTCAGTGGTTTGAGATGCACTTCGAATATCTCGCGTCGTTCCCGCAATTCTGGCAGATCGATGTAGACCAGGCGATCGAAGCGTCCGGCACGCATCAGGGCGCGATCGAGGATGTCCGCACGGTTGGTGGCGGCCAGTACGATGACATGATCCTGCGTATTGAAGCCGTCCATCTCCGTTAGCAGCTGATTGAGGGTGTTTTCCCGTTCGTCGTTGCCTCCCGAAAATGCATTCTTTCCGCGCGCTCGTCCGATGGCATCGATCTCGTCGATGAAGATGATGGCCGGAGATTTGTCTTTCGCCTGCTTGAAGAGATCTCGCACGCGCGACGCGCCCACACCGACGAACATTTCAACGAAGTCGGATCCAGAGAGGGAGAAGAAGGGCACCTTGGCTTCTCCTGCGACGGCTTTGGCCAAGAGGGTCTTCCCCGTTCCTGGAGGACCGACCAACAATGCGCCCTTGGGGATCTTTCCTCCAAGGGAAGTGTATTTATCGGGATGTTTGAGGAACTCGACGATCTCTTCGACTTCTTCTTTCGCACCTTCAAGCCCTGCGACATCTTCAAAGGTGACCTTGACGTTGTTTTCTTGGTCAAAGAGCGTGGCTTTGGATTTTCCGATATTGAAGATCTGCGCACCTGGACCGCCCGTTCCACCGGGATTCATTCGGCGCATGATGAAAACCCACAGACCGACCATCAGCAGGATAGGGAATATCCAAGCCAAAACTTCGCCCCAGTAATCCTTTCTCGTTTCGTATTCGATGTTGATCCGGTCTTCTTTCAACTCCGGATTGTCCTCATAGAGTTGGTTCAGATTGCGTTCAAAGGTTTCAGCAGGATAGTCGAAGACATAGTGCGGACCCGGATTGACGCCCTCACCAATAGAGCGTCCGCGGACTTCCTCGTAGCGGCTGTCGTTCTCCAGGGCATCCCGATCGATGAACACCTGTATGTTCTCCTCATTGACTATGCGCACGCCTTCCACATCACCGTCCTTCACCATTTCCATGAACTCAGAAGGCCGTAAACTTTGGAAGTTCGCCGCCAGGTTGCCCATCATGTACAAGCCGATGAACAGAACGAACAGAATGCTGTAGACCCAGTAGAAATTGAATTTCTTTTTTGGGGGCTGTCCGTCGCCTCTGTTCGGATCTTCCTTCGATGGCCTGTTGCCCTTGCTGAATTGCTCCTTGAGTCGGTCCAGCTGCTTTTTCTCCTCTTCCTTGTTGCTCATGAATGGCTAGTTATGCGCTCTGGGCAGGTGCATCGCTCCAAAGACTTTCTATGTCGTAAAATTTGCGGGCCTCTTTTCTGAAAATGTGCACGGCCACCTGCACATAATCCATCAGTATCCACTCGGCATTCTCTTTTCCCTCTACATGCCAGGGTCGGTCATTTAGATCTTCCCGCACGCTTTTCTCAATGCTGTCGCTGATCGCTTTGACCTGAGTGCTGCTTTGCACATCAGTGATGACAAAGAAGTCACAAACGGAGTTTTCGATCTTTCGAAGGTCCAGGATGGTGATGTTTTCTCCTTTGACCTCCTCAATGCCTGAGATGATCGTTTTGACGAGGTCTTCAGATGGATGGGTCACGTCAGAATAATGTTCTTTTGTAAAATTAGTTCATTCGTCGTGCCCTTTGATACTTTCCGCACGCGTCCGATCAAGGGCTGCAGATATCTCTCCGAACTCCGCGTTTTCGAAGTTGTGGATTCCACCAATGATGTACTCAGAAGATGGACGAGAGAAAAATCGTTGAAATCAGGCATTGTCGTGCAAGCCCATCACCAAACATCAGGCCGCGGACAATTTGGGACAAGCTGGCAGGATAAAGAGGGAAAGAACCTTTTGCTGAGTATCTTTTTCAGGCCAGAACAGGCGTTCGAAAAGGTTCCATGGACCTTAAATATGTCAATCTGTCTGGCGTTGCGGAAATTCTGTACCGAAACGCTGGACAAAGAGGTTCAGGTGAAATGGCCGAACGATCTCGTGGTCAATGACCGAAAAATAGCTGGATTCCTGATCGAGAACCACTTCAGCCATAAATGGGAAAGCAGTGTGATCGGTGTGGGGCTGAATGTCAATCAAAAGGAGCTTCCCGTTGAATTCCGTGCGACATCACTTGCCGAAATACTTGGACATCCTTTGGAGTTGGACCGCCTTCGAGATGATTCTCTCTTCGAGATGGACACGCATCTTCAGCGTTTTTTTCAAGAGCGCGCATCGGATCTTCAAACCGAATACACGAGACATTTGTACCGAAGAGATCAATGGGCGAGTTATCAATACATGGGGCGTACTTTTCGCGGAATGATCCTTGGAGTCACAGAGGATGGCACACTGCTCGTCAGAGATGAGCAAGGAAGGGTCATTCAGCCAAAAACAAAAGAAATACAATACATATGGCATTGAAAAGAGGGGTAATTGTGGGCCTGTTCATTCTTGGCCTTTCCCGGCCGATGCTGGCGCAGTCGGAAGATCTGACCAGCCGATTGACATCGTTTGAGGCAGAGATCTCTGAGCAGTTCAAAAAGATCGAATACAATGTGGTCGAACCGGAGTGGGGCGCGCTCAACAACTCAGAGCCCGATCACCATACCTACTTTCAATGGAAGTCGCGCAAAAAGAGACGGGACAATTTGGAACGAAAGAACTACCACAAGATCGATTTTGCGGTATACGAATGGAACGATCCAGAAGACGGGACCTGGGCTTTGAAATCCTGGATGGATGAATTCATGGAAGGCAGAAAGCTGCGGCCCGGCCGCGAGGTTCGGGCCTATGAATATGCTCGGCCATCCGTTGTGATCATAGACACCAATTATGTGGTGATCGCCCAAATGCGATGCGCTGATTACTTTGAAGAGGAATTCGACGATTGGGTAAAGCTGCTTGAAAAGCACTTTGGACATTCCAAGGCCATGACCCTTGAGCTCTATTGCGGTGGGCCGCTCAAGTGGACGAAGAATGCACCGGATCCCAATAAGAAGAAAAAGAGAAAGCGCAGAAGGAGAAGGCGGTGATGGCTGCTTAATTGGTCAGCTGTCCACTCATCCGATATAGTTCGATCCGCTGCAGCTCATAGGCTTTCAAGTTGTCGACCCAGTCAAAACCGATCTTGATCAGATCGTCTTGTCGTTTATTCACGCGGAACAAGCTGCTTTCGCCCAGTGCTGATTTTCGCATTTCCACCTCCAACAATCGCTGGAACTGACCCGCAGCGCGTTGGGCCATCTGGCTATTTCTCCAATAGGTTTGAAGGGCCTCGTAGGAACCTCTCAATTTATTGCTCAGATCATTCTGCTTCTGGGCCATTTTGAAGGTCTGCTCGGTCCTTTTGATCTTATTCAATGCCAAATACGCACGTTCTTTTCTGAGGAATAAGGGCAGGGAAAACCCCATTCCGAGTCGGTAATTGCTGCCGACTTCAAAATTTTCAGAGTCCAGCGCCTGATCTTGCGGCGTTATCCAGCGATACTGCAAACGCGCTTCGGGAAGCAGATTGTTCAATGCCAGTTTTCTTTGGATCATCAGGCCGGCATTTTTGGCCTGCATGGCGAGCAGCGTCGGACTCGTTGTGGGGAGCAGCTGGATCATGCGGTCCAGGCTGTCCCGAAGCAATAGCGGCAGAGATCTTTTTCGGATGTCCACCGGGAAGGCGTCTTCAGAAAGTTGGACGGGCAGCTGGTCGGGTCCCCACAGGAAGGAGCTCAGCCTGTAGCGGGTCTTTGCCAGTTCCATTCGCGCTTTTTCAAGGCCCATCTGCCGCTTGAGCAATGCCGATAGGGCCTCAACTGTATCCAGTTCTGAAGCATATCCGCTGGTGTAACTCTCTCGAACGAGTTGGAAGGTCACTTGAGCGAAGCCCACCCCCTTTTTGGAGAATCTGAATTTGGCATGAGCTGCAGCCCAACTCCAGTAGGCGCTCAGCGCAGATGCATTCAGCTCGTTGAGCATTTCCCGCCGATCTGCCTCATTGGCCATTTGAAACACCTTGCTTTGCTCAAGTGCCGCTCGTCGCTCGTCGAAAAGAAGGCCCCGCAGCAGTTGGGCTTCCGCGCCCAGTTCGAGTACTCCGCCGTTTGGCAGGGTATTCTGTGGATCCAGATAGTACCCGGAATTCTCTTTGAGCGCAGCCTGCAGGTCGATGCCTGGCCAAGTCGCGACCTTTAGTCCGTATTTCTGCAAATCGTAATACTCCTTCCCGTCAAATTCCTTCTTGTCCAAGCCGAATTCGAGCTTGGGATCGAATTGTCCCTTGTTGCGCAGGCGATTCATTCGGGTTTCACGCTCCTGAAGTGCAGCGACCTGATGGATCGGATGCTGCTGAAGCCACTGGCCGAGTTGTTCGGGGCTGAAAAGCACACTGTCCACTTGAGCCCCAAGGCCCAAAAAGCACAGAGACCAGCTTATGAGGAGCGTGCATCTCACTTCTTTTTGCCTTTCGACGAGTATCCGGTCTTTTCTTTCGAGTCTTCTTTTCCGGGCGTGTAGAACTGCGGAGGAAATCCATTGAGTTGCCGCCAGATCTCATAGCCCAAAGGCACATCGTTCAACAGCAACATGCCCCGGGCACCCGCACCAAACCGCAGCGCACTAGGCCACTCTACATCTTCCTCGTCCTTGCGCAGCAGGACGCGGTACTTGCCGTTGTCGTCGAGCACATTGTCGATCGCGAAAACCTCAGCTCCAAAGGTCCCGAACGAGGTGCTGGGCCAGCCGCTGAAAACAATGGAGGGCCAGCCATCGAATTCGATACGGGCCCTTTGTCCGATCTGCACCAGCGGCAGGTCTACAGGCCGTACGAAGATCTCCACGGCCAATTCGTAATTCAGCGGCATGAATTCCACCACGGATTCCCCTTCCTTGATGTTTTCACCCACACCTGTCCTTTTGATGCGCGTCACCAGTCCGTCCTGAGGCGCGCGCAGGGTGTAGTATGAACGGCGCACTTTCAAATTGGACAATTTCACTTGAAGTTTTGCCACTTCGGCCTGTGCACTCAATGCACTGCTTCGGGCACTGAACAGTCCGCTTTCTGCCTTGGCGATCTTTTCAGAGTATTCTGCGCGGACTGCATCGACATCGGATAGGCTGTTCCGGTATTTGTTGCGGCTGTCTACCGCTTTGGCAAAAGCTTCCTGGTATATCTGTCGCCTTTTCTCCCAGTCGAAGCGGGAAATGGCTCCCATTGCAAGCAGTGTATCGGCCCGTTGAAACTGTATCTCGCTCAGGCTTCTTTTCACCTCGGCAGCAGCGTACGAATTGCTGTCCGCCTGGATCTTTTGGATGGTCTGCCGGAGCTTGACTTCGAGGTTTGTCTTTAGAAAGCTTCTCTGATCCTCGAGCGCATGCACTTTTTCACGGTAGGCTATGATGGAGCTGTCCTTCGCCTGTAATTCCTGCTCCATCCGCAAGATGATATCGGGATCGAAGTACTCGTTCTTGATCTCGCTCAATAGCATCAGCGTATCCCCTTGGCGCACGGTGTCCCCCTCCGTAATGAGCCAGCGGTCGATCCGGCCGGGTATTGGACTCTGCACGGACTGGGGCCTCTGGGAGGGATAGAGCGCCGTGACCTTTCCCATTCCATTGACGATCTGCATCCAGGGAACGAAGAGCAAAATGAAGACGATGGCCACACTGGTGTATATCCAATAGGTGAAGGCCTTGATCTGTGGTGTGGTGTCCGAGGCGTTCAGTGAAGGGTAATCTTCTTCCCGGATCTTGTCGCCAATCTTGTTGTTGGAGATGTTCAGCATGCCGTCAGATTCCGAAGGCCGCAGCCACTTTTGGTTCACGGACGATGTCCTCAAAACTTCCGATCAGTTCCACCTTCCCCTCTTCCATGAAGACCGTACGTTCACACTGAGCGGCCACCATGGGATCGTTCGAGGCAACCACCAAGGTCCAATCCCTGTCCTGAGAGGTCATATGGGTGATGATCTCTCCAAAGTCGGCCAATTCCGAGAGGTCGTAAAGGTCATCGAGCAGCAGTAGACTTGGCCTGTGGACGATGCTTCGCGCCAGGAAGATCCGGGTGATGACCCTGGGGTGCAGATTGCGGTTGGCGGGATCCATAATGGTGAAAAGCCCGTTGGGCAATGTATTGACCACCTCCGACAAGCCGCTGACCTTCAGAGCAGTTTGAAGGTCATCCTGACTTATGCCTTCCCGGCCCAATGTAATATTGTCCACTAACGAGGCCGAAAACAGACTCTCCTGATTGAAGTTGTCCCCGATCCTGAACCGCAAGCTTTCCAGGTCGAGACTGGAGGCGGGCAATCCTTCATAGGCAAGCATACCAGAGAATTCGGTGTAAATACTTCCGAGTACATGCATCAAGGCCGTCTTGCCAGAACCGTTGTTTCCAGAAATGCAAACTTTTTCTCCAGCCGCGATCTCGAGATCCACTCCGCTGAGGACGGTGCGTTTCTGAGGTGCGAAATGCAATCGAAGATCAGCCATCTTCAATTGCATATTGGACCCTTCAGGCAATTTCATGGTCTGCTCTCCTCTTCCCTGTTCGAGTTCGATATCCATCACCTGGCCGAGCTTTTCAAGTCCAGTGAGCAGATCGTAGATGGTTTGCAGGGACAGAATGATCTTTTCAACGGCGTTGATAATGGTGATAATGATGATCTCGCCGGCCACGAATTGCCCAATATTGATCTCTCTCCGCATCACGAGAAGGCCACCCAGGATCAATAGACCACCGGTAATGAGGGTTTTGAAGGTCACGCTTTGGATGAACTGCCAGAGGATCACTTTGAAATGCGCCTTTCGGGCGTTCAGATAGCCCATGGACAAGCGATCGGTCTCTTTCATCACAAAGTCCGTGCGTCCAGCCATTTTGAATGTCGTCAGAGAATGCGCGATCTCCTCGAGCCAATAGACCGATTTGTATTTCTGGCTGGATTCGTTGATGCTCGTCCGCAGCCCGTGCGGAGCCGTGAAATAGAACATGATGAGCAGTATGCCCACCATGATCAGGCCGAAGAAAATGAAGAAGGGGTGGTAGATGCTCAAAAGGATCAAGCCAAACATGATGTTCAAAACGCTGGTCGAGAAGTCCAAAAGCACCTTGGGCAAAGATTTCTGTACCGTCAGGATATCGAAAAAGCGGTTGATCAGCTCAGCCACATCGTATTTCCAGATGGTCTCTTGTTTGAAGCGCGGCAGCCGGTAGGCAAACTCGAAGGAGGCTCGGGTGAACATGCGCTGCTGCATCTTCTCCAGAATACTGAGCTGAAGGATCTGAAGCACTCCGGTAAATGCAATGCCGATCAGGACGATGGTCACCAGAACCAGCCATGAACTCGATACGCTGCCCGTTAGAATGAAGCCGATGATGGCCTGAATGCCCAGGGGCAGGGAGAGGTTTACGACGCCATTGAAAATGGCAAAGACGTAGATGTAAATGACGTCCTTTCGGTCCTGTTGAAGGAGTCGAAAAAAACGCTGAACGGGTGTGATCTTTTTAAACTCCTCTGCCATGCATGATTGAAAGGGAGATCAAATATCCAAAAGAACATCCAAGAAGGACCAGACCATCATGAATTTCTCTTGTTGAGAAGTTCGAGCAAACCACCGATCGCACCGGGCAGAGCAACATTGAATGTCCACAGCAGAAAGATGGAAGCCGCGGCCGCGTTCATGTGGGCTGATCCATCGATGAAATAGAAACTTCCAGCCGCCCCTCTTAGGATCCCATCGGCTGGTCCGAGGGAGGGGAGGAAGCCCGCAAGTACATGAAAGGAAGCGCATTGGAGATAAAGCTCCTGAAACAACTGTGCATCAAAGGAGGCATTTGGATGAATGAGCAGCGTCAGAGCCACTGTATCCAGACCCACTTTAAAGCCGGCCAGTGAAAGCACAAATACCAGAGGAAATGCCTGTTCCTTTTTATTGGTCACATAGGCAGACAGTTTCATTTGCCATTTTCGGCTTAAAGCGGTCTGCAGTTTTTCGGGCCAAAGGATGCAGGCCATTGCTGTTGTACCCAGCAGGAAGCAAAGTGCAGCGAGCCATTTACCCGGGACGGCTGCGGGAAGAAGGTGGGGCATGAACCAAAGCAGCATGCCACTCAAAAAGAGCCGAACGATCCACTTGCTGGTTTGTATGGCCAAAAGGACGCCTGCAGTTCTCTTTTTTGCATCCTCCTCTTTGAATTGGAAGTAACGGGCGCTCCATTCGCTCAAACCAGAGGAGATGAAGATCTGGTGGTACAGAAAGATCAATGTGTTCCGAAAAGCATCGACCGGAAGCAGAGGTGCGATCCGGCGCGCCGGTAGCCACCAAATCATCGATTCGATCAGAAGTCCGAGGGCGGCCAGCGTGCACGCCGCTGTCAATTGCCACATCTGCCAGCCGTCGGCCGCAACAGGGTTTTCCTGCCACTTCTTCCAAAGAATGAAACAGGCGGCAAAAGCCAGAAGCCAATGAAACAGCCGCTGTAATCTATTCTTTAGCGGATCAGGAATGGAGCTGAAGATCTTCATTGGGCTGAGCACCAAAATATCTGCGAATAGCGAATACGATCGTATAGAGGAATGCAGTATCCACCAAGGCGCAGAGTGCTTTGAACAGCCAGCCGTCTCCGATCATATCGGTCATTTCGGCTGTGCTTTTACTTCCGTAGAAGAGCACGAGAATGACCAGGGTCGTATCGAGCAGTTGGGAGAGCAGCGTACTGAAGTTGTTCCGCAGCCAAAGGTGTCGGCCTTTGGTCAGGTCTTTCCAGAAGTGATACAGCCGGACATCGACGAATTGAGCACAGAGGTAGGCGATCATTGAGGAGAGGATGACGCGAAATGAATTTTGAAAGACCTGGTCGTAGGCCTCAGACGATACAGGCGATCCCGGAATCGAGGGGAAGAGATGGCCCAGCCACAAGATCAGCAGAACAAAGGCACTGCACAGAAAGCCGATGCCGACGATCTGGTTGGTCTTTTTTCGACCATAGAGTTCGGAAAGCAGATCGGTGACCAGGAAAGTAATGGGGTAGGGAAGAACCCCTGCAGAGAGAACAAAGGTCTTGAAGCCAAGATCGACCGAAACGAATTTATTGGCGATCAGGTTACAGACGATCAGTGCGGTGAGAAAGAGTCCGCCGAGGACCAGGTATAGCAAGGGGGCACTTTTGCTGCGGACCGATCGCATTCCGTCGGTCATGGATTCCAGTTCAGTTCGTGTTCCATTTGCATGAGCGGAACGCCCTGAAGTTCCTCCCACTTGGCGTACCAAGCGACTGCATTTGTAATGGCCGGATCGAGCTGGGTCCATGCATTTGGTAGTCGGGCCTGGGTCAGATCATTGATCAGTTGCTGGATGGGGTCTTCGTATTCCGGATAAGCTTTCAAACGGTAGCTTCCAGAATCCAATCCAGCAAGCGTGCGCGCGGCTTCCTCAGCTTCCTTCATTCCCCCGAGGGCATCTACCAGTCCGAGTTGCAGTGCGCGGCGACCGGACCACACCCGGCCTTGTCCAATGCTGTCCACATAGGACCTGGACAGACCTCTTTCTTCAGAGACAAGCTCGATGAACTGTCCGTAGTAGCGGTCCACTGCGTTTTGGAGTACTTGTCGCTCATAGACATCCAATGACCGGTCGGGATAGCCCATATCCGCGTGCTCTGCCGTGTTGATGTGGTAGGTTCGAATGCCCATTTTTTCCTCTAGCAGCTGCTCCGCATTGAATGTTAGACCGAATACACCAATGGATCCGGTGATGGTGTTGGGCTGTGCAAAAACCGTATCGCCGAGACATGCCACCATATAACCTGCAGAGGCGGCGACATCGCTCATGGAAACGATGACAGGCATTTGCTCCTTCACCTTGTCGATCTCCCGAACCATTTGATCCGCGATCCAGGCCTGACCTCCGGGTGAATTCACCCTCATTATAAGTGCTTTGATATTCTCGTTTTCACGGATGTCTCGCAGGGCGTTGACCATGGTCTGCGCATCCACCGTCTCCATGCCGTCTCCTGATGTGAATTCCCCGTTGACGTACAAGGTGGCGATCCGGTCTTTTTCTCTTCGGCTGCCAAAGGAGGGGTTGGCTTCAAGGAAGTCCCCGAGGGAGACCAATCGCTCTTCATGGTCTTCGCCCAAGTTCTCTTCCAGAAAGGCCAGCCACTGGTCCTCGAAAAGCAAGCGGTCGCACAAGCCTTGGGTTTGAACATCCTGGGCATCGATCAGCAGGAGTTCATCCGCCAATTTTTGCAAGAATTCCGGATCCAGACCCCGACTCGATGCGATGGCCTTCTTCATCTCGTTCCACAGATCGCCCGCCAAGGTTTCAAGTTGCAAGCGATTGCTGCTGCTCATTTCTTCCTGAATGAATGGCTCGACTGCACTCTTGAACTGATTGTTGCTTCCGCGAATGGCCTGTGCCTCGACACCGATCTTATCCAGCATTCCCTTGTAGTAGCTCACGCCAAGACTCATTCCCGTCCAATCCATCATGCCCGATGGATTCAAAAAGAGGGAGTCTGCTGCAGAACTCAGATACAGCCCGCGTGCACTGAAGAATGTGCCGTAGGCATAGATCGGTTTGCCGCTTTCTGAAAAGCGCTCCAATGCGGTCCGGATCTCTTGAGCCGCACTGCCTCCACCCATGAAAACAGCGCTTTCCAGCACCATCCCATCAATGTCTTCATTGCTGGCTGCCCTGTCTATCCCACTTAAAATATCCTGCAATCCCGCTGCAGAGGCATCTTCTATGAGCGAGAGGAGTTCTGCAAACTCGCCGTCCTCCGTCCGCTCTTGGATGAGCTTTCCGTTGAGGTTCAGGTGCAAGAAGCTGCCGCTTTCGATCTCGACATGGTCTTCATCTCCACCCGCGGCTGCAAGACCGATCAGGATGAAGAAAAAAAGAAAGACCACGATGATCCCACCAAGCACGCTGGCGAACAGAGATGAGAAGAAGGATTTCATGAGCAGATATTTTGTACAATGATACAATCGGTGCAGTCGATAGCTTTGCTTGCGATGAAGTCAGATGCAGTAGTGGCGTTGGGTTCCAATTTGGGCGATCGACAAGGAGCTTTGACCCATGCGTGCTTGTTTTTAGGCCGTATAGCAGAAATGTGTGCCTGCAGTTCGGTGTATGAAAATCAGCCAGAGGGATTTCGTTCGGATCATCATTTCTTGAATGCTGTTGTTCACATCCGATATGTTGGGACGCCTGTTGCGTTGATGAGGCAGCTGCTGGCCTACGAACAAAGCCGTGGAAGGAAGAGGGCAATGGGCTACACGGATCGTCCCATCGATCTCGATCTCATCGTATTCGGCCAAGTCGAAATGCAGACAGAGGAACTGACCCTGCCACATCCCAGGTGGCGAGAACGCAGCTTTGTCAAACAGCCGCTGGCGGATATTGGCGCCGGGACGATCTGGCCCTTTATGAAGGACGAATTGGAAGCACTCCTTCCCGATGACGGATTGATGAAAAAAGAACTGAAATTGTGCTGATCGCCATCGAAGGCATCATAGGGGCGGGTAAGACCACGCTGGCCAAACGTCTGGCGGCGGAGTGGGATGCACATTTGTTGCTTGAGCGATTTGAGGACAATCCGTATCTGGCATCTTTTTACGCTGATCCGAAGCGCTTTGCATTGCCCCTTGAACTGAGTTTTGCCGCACAGAGAGGTCAGCAATGGGCAAAAGCCTGCCAATCCCTGGGCAGGAAGAAGCACTTGATCTCGGACTTTCACTTTGAGAAAAGTCTTGTTTTTGCTTCTGTGACCCTTGAAAAAAATGCGATTTCTCCTTTTAGTCAATTTTCAAAAAGTCTGTTTGAAGATCTTCAGAGGCCCGATCTCATCATTCTGTTGCAGCCCGAACCAGAACGCGCATTGGAAAATATCGTCCAACGCGCCCGGGGAATGGAAGTGGATATTCCTCTGAGCTATCTGCAGGATCTTTCAACAGCCTATGTTCACTGGATCAACGAAAATGCGGAGTCCAAAGTCCTGGAGTTGAGTTATTCATCCAATTATGTGCCCTGGGAAGAATATGGAATCAGCGCTCCTGAAGAACTCAGAATTCATCGCTCTTGACAAGAAGTTTAACAAAGCCATCAAAATTCCGAGAACGCCCCTCGCTCAACTGCAAAAATCATTAGATTTGGGGCGTAAAAAAAATTAAATAGGACATGAATCGTATTGCCCTAAGCTTTATCGCTCTTTTCTTTTCGGCTGCAGCTATCGCACAAAGCCCAGCGGAACAGCAGGCACGTCAATTGAACAAACTCAATCGCATTGCCAAAGAACTCCAAAGTGTTGTGGACTCACTGAA
>CATILC010000016.1 GCA_949516455.1 Flavobacteriia bacterium
CCGGAACACTGCGCATGCTCTTCTGCATCTTGCCCTTCTTGCCGATCAGCTCTTCGATCGAACGGGCTTTGTGGCCGAGGTAGGTCTCGCACAGAAGATCGAAGTTGTGGCGCATGTCCGGATTGATGAGATAATGCGCCAACATGGTGTCGTAGAGCGGCCCTCGAACCTCCACATTGTATTTGTGCAGCACCCCGATATCATACTTCAGATTCTGACCGACCTTTTCAATGGCCGCATCCTCAAAGAAGGGGCGGAGCAACTCCAACCGCGACTGCTGCAGGGCCCGTTCCTCGGGAAAGGCCACGTAATAGGCTGTTCCCGCTTTCCAGGAAAAAGCAATGCCCACCAATTCTGCCTTGTGTTCATCGAGGCTGTCGGTCTCCGTATCCCAGCATACGGAGGGCTGTTCCATCATTTTTCGGCACAGGGCAGAAACCTCTTCATCGGTGCGCACCAATTGATAGAGGTGGTCGTAGTTGGCCAGGGTACGATGCCCATTGCTTTGATCCGTTTCTTCGGTGACCGCTTCCCCCATAGCAAACAGATCGCCCTGCACAGCACCACCTTTTGGCGCCTCTTTGGCTGGAGTTTGAGTGTTCTCTTCTGGGGCGACCCGCCGAAGCAGGGTTCGGAATTCCAGTTCCTCAAAGAGCTCCTTCAATGCTGCCTGATCGGGTTCTGAGCGTTTGAGCGCCGCCTCATCCAATTCCACCGGGGCATCCACCATAATGGTCGCCAGCCTTTTGGACAGAATGCCGAGTTCCTTATTGGCACGGATCTTTTCTCCCAGCTTGCCTTTGACCTCTTCTGCCCGGTCCAATAGGTTCTCCATACTGCCGTACTCGGCCAGCAGCTTTTGTGCAGTCTTTTGTCCTACGCCCGGCAGGCCTGGGATGTTGTCCACCGAATCGCCCATCATGCCCAGAAAGTCGATGACCTGCTCGGTCCGCTCCACACCGAATTTCGCGCACACCTCTGCAACCCCCATGACCTCCGCGGGTGCACCGCCCTTTGCCGGTTTGTACATAAAGATCTTGTCGGTCACCAACTGACCGAAATCCTTGTCCGGGGTCATCATATAGGTGGTGTAGCCCTCGGCCTCTGCTTTTTTGGCCAGTGTTCCGATCACATCATCGGCTTCATAGCCGTCCACTCCCAGGGTGGGGATACCAAAGCCTTCCAGCATTTTTTTGATCAGGGGCGTGGCTATTTTGATGGCCTCCGGGGTCTCATCGCGGTTGGCCTTGTACTCCGGATACTCTTCATGCCGCTTGGTCGGCGCCGAAGTATCGAACACCACCGCCACATGGCTGGGGTTTTCCTTTTCCAGAAGATCGAGCAAAGCCAGGGCAAAGCCAAAGACCGCAGAGGTGTCCATGCCCTTGGAAGTAACCCTCGGATTCCGAATGAATGCGAAATACGCACGAAAGATCAGGGCATAGGCATCCAGCAGAAAAAGGCGCTTCTCTTGAGACATAGGATCGGACTTGAACCTTCTAATTTATGGGATTCGGGGAGCTTTTCAGTCGGACTTTTTTACAGCTTCCAACTCAACCCAAACAACCCATTGATCCCTGCACCAGCCAGTCCGGAGCTGTAGGGCCGATAGCGCTGGTCCGTGAAATTCTCCAGTCCGAGCCGAAGGTGCAGCTGTTCCAAAAGTCGCAGTTCCGCCTTGATGTTCAAAGTGTACCAGGCCGGGCTGTACGGAGCCCCGTTGGCGTCCAATGCATAGAGGTGTGGCTTGGCCTGCTCGGA
>CATILC010000017.1 GCA_949516455.1 Flavobacteriia bacterium
AAATTGGGGAATTCTTTTTCGATCCGACGGAAGTGCTCAATGTAGAACAACTCGCGCTTGGAACGTCCTCCGTACCAGTAGCTCACCTTTCGGCCGGTCTTCAGCGTGTGGAAAAGGTGGAAGATGTGTGCACGAAGGGGTGCCATTCCTGCGCCCCCACCCACATAGACCATCTCTTTGTCCGTGTCCTTGATGAAGAACTCACCATAAGGTCCGGAAATGGTGCACTTGTCCCCTGGCTTCAGATCGAAGACATAGGAGGAGCACACACCGGGATTCACGTCCATCCAGCCATTTTTGGCTCTGTCCCAAGGCGGCGTGGCGATCCGGATGTTCAACATGATAATGTTCCCTTCGGCAGGGTGATTCGCCATCGAATACGCACGGAATTGCGGCTCATCGTTCTTCATCTTAAGGTCCCACAGTCCGAATTTGTCCCACTCAGCCTTGAACTTATCCGCACCTGCTGGATCGTCTGGATGCGGAGCGATGTCCATGTTCTTGAATTCGACATCGATCTCGGGCACGTCGATCTGAATGTATCCACCGGCCTCGAAGTCCATGCGTTCGCCTTCGGGGAGCTTGACCACGAATTCCTTGATAAAAGAGGCGACATTGTAATTGGAAACCACTTCGCACTCCCACTTCTTGATGCCGAAGATCTCCTCAGGCACCTTGACCTTCATATCGTTCTTCACCTTGACCTGACAGCCCAAACGCCAGTCTTCAGCGATCTCCTTGCGTGTGAAAAAACCTGTTTCAGTGGGGAGGATCTCTCCTCCGCCCTCGTTGATCTGACATTTACACATGCCGCAGGTTCCTCCGCCACCACAGGCAGAAGGAAGGAAGATCTTCTGGTTTGAAAGTGTACTGAGCAGTGTGCTGCCCGATTCCACTTCTACCTCAGAACCATTGATATCGAGTTGAACCGGTCCGGAAGGTGCCAGCTTGGCCTTGGCCGTCAGTAGAAGGCTCACAAGGAGTAGGATCACCACAAAAAAGACGGCGATGCTGGTCAGGATGGCGGTAGTTGCTATGAGTAACATATCCTTTTTCTGTTAGAGTTTGATGCCCATGAAACTCATGAAGGCGATTCCCATGAGTCCTGTAATGATGAAGGTGATGCCCAGCCCACGCAATGGAGCGGGAACATGGGAATATTTGATCTTTTCCCGGATGGCGGCAATGGCGACGATGGCCAAAAACCAGCCCACTCCCGAACCCAGTCCATAGATGGTGGCCTCACCAATTGTCGTAAATGCCCGCTCCTGCATGAAGAGTGCTCCGCCCAAGATGGAACAATTCACGGCGATAAGGGGAAGAAAGATGCCCAATGCACTGTAGAGGGCCGGCGCGAACTTCTCCACGATCATTTCAACCAGCTGCACGATGGAGGCGATCACCGCAATGAACATGATGAAACTCAAAAAACTCAGATCGATCTCCGCAAACTGCTCTCCCAAGCCCAGACGGGTCAAAGCGCCTTTTTGTAAAACGAAGTTTTCCAGCAACCAGTTCACCGGAACGGTCACACCCAGCACAAAAATGACGGCAGCTCCAAGTCCGACGGCTGTTTTCACCGTTTTTGACACTGCCAGATACGAACACATCCCCAGGAAGTATGCGAAGATCATGTTCTCGACGAAGATCGACTTGACGAATATGTTGATCAGTTCCTGCATGGCTTAATCCTCTATGAGTTTGGTGTTCTTTGCCCTTTGGATCCAGATGATCACCCCGACAGTGATCAGCGCCATGGGCGGCAGCAGCATCATGCCATTGTTTTCATAACCCAGGGCATATAGGCCTGTCTTCGCGGCAGGATCGCCCAGCACCGGAATGCCGAAAAGCGTACCCGAACCAAGCAATTCACGGAAGAAGGCCACTGCTATGAGGATCCATGCGTACCCAAATGCATTGCCCACCCCGTCCAAAAACGATTTCCAAGGCGTATTGGCCAGTGCAAAGGCCTCGAAGCGGCCCATGATGATGCAGTTGGTAATGATCAGCCCGACGAAAACAGACAGCTGCTTGCTCACATCGTACAAGAAAGCCTTGAGAAATTGATCCACCAGGATGACCAAAGAGGCGACCACCACCAGTTGAACGATGATCCGGATCCTTGATGGGATGAGGTTACGCATGAGTGAGATGACCACATTGCCCGCACCCATTACAAAGAGCACCGACATCGACATCACAATGGCCGGCTCCAGCTTAACGGTGATCGCAAGTGCCGAACATATACCCAATACCTGAACGGTGATCGGATTGTCGTCGTTGAGTGGATTGGAAATGAGTTTCTTGTTCTTCTTGGAGAACAATGGCTCAGATTTCTTCTTTTCCAGTGTCTGTGTATCGCTCATGCGTACAGAGGATTAATGTGAGGTTGCTGAAGCTTTGAACGAAGTGTAGGCCACTTGTGTAGCTCGTATTTCGTTATCGAAAAATGACTGGTAACCCTGAAGGCAGTCCTTGAGCATGGCATCCACACCCACTGAAGTGATGGTTCCGCCCGAGATCCCATCCACTTGGTGTGTGCCAGAGGCATCTCCTTTCCGAACTTCAATGCTCACGAACTGGGTACCCTCCATGATCTCCATTCCAGGGAATTGATCCTGGAAGATGGGCGTGGAGATCTCCGCCCCAAGACCGGGCGTTTCGCTCTTGTGACCGAAAGTGGCCCCGATCACTGTGTTGAGATCATCTTTCAGAGCGATATAGCCCCAGATCGGACCCCAGAGTCCCTTGCCTCTCAGAGGAATGATGTACGAGTTGGTATTGTTGTAGTTGGCGATGAAAAGTGGATACATACGCTCCGAAGGTGCCTTCTTGAGTTCCTCGGCCATATCCACACCAAAGGCCGACAAGCCATCGATCTTCTGATTCCCCTGGATCACGATCTCCTGTGCAATATTCTCCTCATAGGCCTGAGCTGCATCCGCACGTTCTACTTCAAGTCCGATGGAGGCAAGGATGTTCTGCTTTTTCTCCTGTGCCACATTCTCTTCCTGTCGATCCTTCAGACTGGTCGCTGTGAAGGAGAGCAATGCAGCCACCACGATCACCAGTACCGCAGCAAAACCAAAGGTGTAGCCATTGCTGTTGACATCCATTTTCATGCGTTGGCGAGTTTAAGTCGTTTGGTCCTTCTATTGATATTGCCTTCCACTACATAGTGATCGATCAGCGGGGCAAATACATTCATCAACAGGATCGCGAGCATCATTCCCTCGGGATAGGCGGGGTTGAACACCCGGATCATGATGCCGAAGAACCCAATAAAGAAGCCGTACCAGATCTTTCCTTTTTCTGTCTGAGCTCCGGAGACCGGATCAGTGGCCATAAAGACCGTGGCAAATGCCCAACTGCCGATGATCAGATGCTGCCAGTAGGGAACCGCCATGAATGCCTGTTGCTCTGGTGAAATGGCATACTCCGCGAATGCGTTGAATATCAAGCCCATTGTGAGGGCGCCAACGGCCGAGAAGAACATGATGCGCCAACTCGCCACACCGGTGATCAGGAGGATCATGGCGCCAAGCAATATGGCGATCTTGCTCGTTTCACCAATGGATCCGGGAATGGTTCCGATGATCATCTCCGCAATGCCCCAGTCGGCATAGGCTGTTCCTGCCTGGCCAGTGGTCGCGAGATTGCCAAGGATCGTGGCGCCCGAATAACCATCGACCACGGCCTCACCGCCTGTATTGACCCAGACTTTGTCTCCCGACATCCAAGAAGGATAGGCGAAGAAGGCAAATGCACGGGCCGTCAATGCCGGATTCAAGATATTCATTCCTGTCCCGCCAAAAACTTCTTTACCGATCACTACGGCAAAGACTGTGGAGACGGCGACCATCCAGAGTGGAATATCCACGGGCATGACCAGGGGAATGAGCATGCCGCTGACCAGATAACCCTCGTTGATGCTGTGCTTGTTGATGATGGCAAAAATGAATTCGATGCCCAATCCGACGGCATAGGAGACAACGACCATTGGGAGCACCTTCCACGCTCCGAAGATCATGAGATCAAGGAATTCCATTTGGTCTGCAACGCCCAGGGCCTTGTAGTGCTGCAAACCGACATTCCACATGCCGAAGAGCAAGGCAGGTGTCATGGCGAGGATGACTGTGACCATTGTTCTTTTGAGGTCCACACCATCGCGGATATGCGCTCCACTTTGAGCGGAATGCCCCGGAACGAATGCAAAGGTTTCAAAGGCGTCGTAGACAGGAAAAAACTTTTCCCACTTGCCTCCGTCGGTGAAATTCGGCTTCACCTTTTCGAATAGATTGTGAATGGCCTTCATGGCTGATGCTGTTTTAGCTCAATTCTTCTCTTACCATATCGAGTCCCTTACGGACCATGCTCTGAACAGGAAGTTTGGATGTACATACGACCTCGCAAAGAGCAAAATCCTCTTCGGCGACTTCGTAGATACCCAGTTGTTCCATTTTTTCAATGTCCTCAACAAGTATGGATTTCAAAAGTTGAACGGGATAGATGTCAAAAGGAAACACCTTTTCGTATTCACCAGTGACCACGAACGCCCGTTCTTCGCCGTGCATATTTGTATCCAGCGCATATTCCTTCTTGGGCTGAAGCCATGAAGGCAGGGTTCGGCTGTTGCTGAACTTTTTGGGGTCTGGAATGAGCCATCCAAAGAATTCAGGTTGCTCCCCTTCTGGTATAATTGTGATCTCGGAATGATAGAAGCCGAGGTATCCGTCCATATCGGTCTTGTTTCCTGTCAGGACAGTTCCACTGATCACCCGATGGTCGCCGGACAATTCATGTCCATCCAAAATGGACTTGATCGGCGTGCCAGGAAGCGTCTTGAAATACTTGCCCTGCTGCAGGGAATGGCCCGCCAAGGCCACCACCTTCGAAAAATCTGCCTTCCCAGTGCGCAAGAGCCGGCCGATGGCGACCACGTCCTGTGGGTAAGCATACCAAACGACCTCGCCCTTATTCAGGGGCTCCACGTGGTGGATCTGCACACCGACATTGCCTGCCGGGTGCGGGCCCTTGAAGCGGTTCACTTGGACACCTTCTGCTTTTTCAAAAAGGCTGTTCACCGGAGCACTGCTGTCCACATTGAGATGAACTTTTCCGGAAGTCAGCGTCTTCATCGCCTCCAAGCCTTCCTGAAAATCTTCTTCACTGCCACTGAGTGTAAAATCCACATCAGCAGCCAAGGGCTCAGTATTGAAACAGGAAATGTGAATGCTCTTCGGTGCGTCCGAGGGGTTCGCGATCACCGCATAGGGACGCTGACGAATGAAAGGCCACATGCCACTTTCGAGCAAGAGATCGATCAGGCCGTCTCTGTTTCCGGTATCCGGACGCTTGAATTCAGTGAACTTCTGCTCCTTGTCTGCAAGGATATGGATGGCCAGTAGCTTTCTTTTGGCGCCGCGTACAACAGCTGCGATCTCACCGCTTACCGGACTGCTGAATCGGACCCGCTCATCGTCCTTGGAAAAGAACAGAGGGTCTCCCGCGCAAACCTGATCGCCCTCCTTGACGAGCAACTTTGGCGTGATCCCAATAAAATCTGTGGGCTGTACAGCATATACACCTGTATCAGGTGCTTGGCTAAGGACTTTCTCCGCGGAACCTTTCAGTCGAATATCGAGACCGCGTTTGATCCTAATGTCTTTGGACATTGGGTACTTTTTTTCCGGTTCAAAATTAGACATTTGTTGCGTTGAAAAAGAAGAATAGAACAGCTTTTATTGGCCTCCGATGCATGGGTTATGAACAACCCTTTGCATTGATGGCATTCATACTGACTTTGACCCTTTGTTTTTCAAGGATTTGTGCGGCACAAGACGCCTATGCTGAAGAATGGGGTACCCCGCTTGTCTACGATGATATTTCCTATTATCCGAGCATTCGCACAGTGCTCTTCCACCCCCTCAATGAGCCTCTGGCATTTCCTGCCATTGCGCTGGGAAGCAACGAGCAACTCTTGCTTCGCTTTGATGATCTCTTGGCACAGGGAAACACCTTCAGCTACACGCTGATCCTCTGCAATTCCGACTGGACTCCTTCAGCGCTGAGCAAGAGTCAATACCTGTCGGGCTATCAGAACCATCGCATTTCCGACGTCGATTATTCTTTCAACACCTTCGTTCCCTACAGCCACTATCAACTTCTTCTGCCGAATGCAGAAATGTCTGTCAATAAAAGTGGCAACTACCTCTTGGTGGTTTATGAGGGTGATCAGGAGTATCCCGTCCTGACGCGCCGGTTCGTGGTCTACGAGGAAAAGGTGCAGATCGGTGGCGAAGTCCGCAGGCCCAATCGCGTGGCATACCGCCAGACCCATCAGGAGGTCGACTTTATCATCAATCACGGGGAATACGACATTCCCGACCCATTCAACGACCTGAACACAGTTCTGCTTCAGAACCAAAGATGGAAGACGGCCATCAGAGGGCTCAAGCCCAGATTTGTGCAATCTGGAAGACTGAATTACGACTATGACAGGGAAAACCTTTTTCCCGGTGGCAATGAATGGAGAAATTTTGACACCAAAGACGAGCGCAATCTGTCGCTCAATGTGCGGCGGATCGAATTGGATACCAACTTCACTTATTTCATCCGAACCCAATATCCCCGAAGTATCGACCGGTACAGCACCGAATTCGACATCAACGGACAGCGGGTCATCCGCAGCACAGGCGGCAGCGTCCCCAACACAGAGGCGGATTATGTGTGGGTGGATATTGAGTTAAAAATAAGCGAAGCGCCTGCGGACCGAACCTACTACGTTCTTGGCGCATTCAGCGATTGGCGTTTCACTTCTGAGAACCGCATGACATTCGATTATGCGCGCAACAGTTTCCGCAGCAAACTGCTTTTGAAACAGGGCTATTACAATTATCAATTTGCCGCATTGTCTGATGACCCAGAAGGATCGAGCAGCCCAGAGGGAGATCATTGGGAAACAGAAAACACCTATCAGCTCATCATCTACCACAGGAGCATTGGTATCCGATACGATCGAGTCATCGGTTACAAAGAATTCAGTTCAGAAGACGTCTACTGAAGATGAAAGGGAATTCGTCCGGATTGAGTGCATTTTCAAAATGTCCGATTGAGCCATTGACATGCCGCTTCGGGCCTTGTTCAAACTTCCCGGACGCTTGATCTCCAAAGACCTCCATATAGCAGCCGAACTCCTCCGTTCGGGCCAATTGGTGGGCATTCCAACAGAAACGGTTTACGGGCTCGCGGCAAATGGCTGTGACCCAAAGGCGGTTGCCGGCATCTTCGACCTGAAAGATCGCCCTCGCTTCGACCCGGTGATCCTTCACTTCGCCGACCCGGATCGAGTTGAACCCTACGTAAAAGGGAACATGGCCATGGCTCATTCGCTGTTCAGGGCATTCAGTCCAGGGGCACTGACCCTCTTGCTGCCCAAGACCGACAAGGTCTCCGATATCGTCACTGCCGGATTGCCAAAGGTGGCGCTGCGCATACCGGATCATTCAATGACACTGGACCTCCTCAGAGAATTGCCGTTTCCCCTCGCGGCACCCTCCGCCAACCTTTTTGGCCGAACGAGCCCAACCCGACCCGAACATGTTACAGAGCAATTTGGAAAGGAACTGCCCCTCGTACTCGATGGCGGAGCTTGCGCTGTGGGCATTGAATCCACCATCCTCGATATCAGCGAAAAAAAGCCCCTGATTCTTCGGCAAGGAGGAATATCTCAGGAAGCGCTCGAAGCCCATTTGGGGTACGCCATTGAATCCAAGCTTTCCTCTTCGCGGCCCGAAGCTCCGGGAATGATCCATTCTCACTATTCTCCCGGATGCCCGGTGGCTCTGATGAAAGATGATGTTTTCCCAAACGAAGGCTTCCAAGACGGTGACCGCATCATTCGTTTCAGATCACTGTTGGACGGTGTGCCGGAAAAGGCTCAGATCATTCTCAGTACCCAAGGAGATGTTCGAGAAGCCGCAAGCCGACTCTTCAAAGCACTGCACGATTCGGGAAGCACTGAACCTCGCGTAATATGGGCGGAATGCGTTCCTGAAAAAGGAGTAGGTCGGGCGATCAATGATCGCCTGCGCCGAGCTGCACGAGCACAGACCTAAGGATTCATCGGCTTTTTCCGGAGTTCGAAGTTCTTCCCCAGATAAACTTTCCGAACCTGTTCATCTGATGCAAGTTCTTCTGCCGTTCCGGATTTCAAGATGGACCCTTCAAACATCAGATAGGTCCTGTCCGTGATGGCGAGCGTCTCCTGCACATTGTGATCCGTGATCAAAATGCCAATGTTTTTCTTTTTCAAGCCTTCCACAATACCCTGAATATCCTCCACAGCTATTGGATCCACCCCGGCAAATGGCTCATCGAGGAGAATGAAACTTGGATCCACAGCAAGTGCCCGCGCGATCTCAGTCCGCCTTCGCTCTCCCCCACTGAGAAGATCTCCTCTGTTTTTGCGAATGTGCTGAAGACCAAACTCATCCAGCAGTGATTCCAGTTTGGCTTCCTGCTCAGAACGGTCCTTCCCCGTCATTTGAAGAACGCCGAGGATGTTCTCCTCCACCGACAACTTTCGAAAGACGGAAGCTTCCTGTGCGAGATAGCCGATGCCCTTCTGAGCACGTTTGTACATCGGATCAGAAGTAATGTCCTCCTCGTCCAGCAACACACGCCCTTCATTGGGTTTGATCAGGCCCACTGTCATGTAGAAAGAAGTTGTCTTGCCCGCTCCATTCGGTCCGAGCAGCCCGACGATCTCCCCTTGTTTGACCTGAAAGGACACACCTTTGACCACTGCACGCCCTCGGTATTTTTTGACCAAGTGCTCCACGTTGAGTGTTCTCATCCGCTCACTGATTTTTGTTTTGCCTGCTGCCTCCTACTGATACCGATCGATCCTTCGTACAAGAGCAGAACGGGCAGAGCCACGAGCACCTGGCTGAATATATCGGGTGGAGTGATCACAGCGGACAGCAAAAGAACGCCCACTATGGAATGTCTTCGATATTTTTTCATGATCTCCGGAGTGAGAATACCCGCACGGGAAAGGAAGTATACCAGAACGGGGAGCTCAAACAACATTCCACTGGCCAAAGTGACCGAACTGACCGTGCGCATGAAAGAAACGAGATCGATCCGATTCACCACTTCTGCGCTGACGGTATAACTGCCTAAAAACTGAACAGACAGTGGAGAGATGAGCCAATAGCCAAAGGCGATGCCCAAGAAAAACAGAAGAGAACTGCCAAACAATACTCCGCGGCTTGCCCGACGCTCTTTCGCGGTCAGTCCCGGAGAGATGAATCGCCAAATCTCCCAAAGGGCATAGGGGAACGAAAGAACGATCCCGCCGAGTATACTGACCCATAAGTGGGTGGTGAATTGACCCGCCATTTTGGTGTTGAGCAATTCGAATGGCTGTTCACTGAAACAGAACAGACCGTTTTCCATGAACGTGGAAGAAAGGGCGCAAAACCAACGATAGGTAATGAAGTCAGGGGCTCTCGGCGCGAGCAGCACGCCGTCGATGAAGATCGATTTCAACGCAAAAACAACTCCTCCTGTGACGAGGATGGCCAAAGCAATTCTGATCAGGTGCCACCTGAGCTCCTCCAAATGCTCCAAAAAACTCATCGACCGCTCCTTCATCATAATAACCATCAAATTTCAAAATTAACCATGAGCAATTCCTTCTTCCCAACGCGAATTGCATTTCGCTGTCTTTCGTTACATTTAAAATGTCACTAAGGTGCCCGCGGGCCCCTGCCCCTATTCAATTGACACAAAACTTCATGACGGCTACGGAGCAACTCCAAAAGTTCTTCGGTTTTAACCAGTTCAAAGGACAACAAGAGGAGGTTGTTGAAAGCGTCCTCAGGGGTGAGGACGCATTCGTCATCATGCCTACTGGAGGTGGCAAATCACTTTGTTATCAGCTGCCTGCGCTTATTTTGGATGGAACGGCGGTGGTGGTATCGCCCCTGATCGCATTGATGAAGAATCAAGTAGACAGTCTCAGGGCCTTTTCTACCGAAAAGGGCGTGGCCCACGTCCTGAATTCCTCTCTGAGCAAAAAAGACGTGCTGCAGGTAAAAGCCGATCTGTTGAACGGCACCACTAAACTCTTGTACGTGGCTCCGGAATCTTTGAGCAAGCAGGAGAACATCGATCTTCTTCAGCGCGTTGGCATATCGTTTTACGCGATCGACGAGGCCCATTGCATTTCTGAATGGGGCCATGATTTCCGTCCGGAATACCGGAACCTTCGGCAGATCATGCAACGCATCGAGAAGAAAGCGGTCATCGCTTTGACCGCTACGGCAACACCAAAGGTTCAATCGGACATTCAAAAAAACCTGGGCATGGAAAACGCCCGGGTTTTCGTTTCCTCCTTCAACAGGCACAACCTCTTTTATGAAGTTCGGTCGAAAAAAGATCCCGAAAAAGAACTGGTTCGCTTCGTGAACAGATTTCAAGGGCAAAGTGGGATCGTTTACTGCCTCAGCAGAAAGAAAGTGGAAGAGATGGCAGAAACCCTGCAGGTGAATGGGGTCAAAGCCCTTCCCTACCACGCGGGTCTGGATTCGGCCACACGCGCCCGTCATCAGGACGCGTTCCTCATGGAAGAGGTGGATGTGGTGGTCGCCACCATTGCCTTTGGCATGGGGATCGATAAGCCCGATGTCCGGTTCATCGTCCACTACGACATTCCCAAGAGTCTGGAGAGCTATTACCAGGAAACGGGACGAGCGGGAAGAGATGGCGCTGGAGGCCATTGTCTGGCTTTTTACAGCCATAAGGACATTGAAAAGCTCGAGAAATTTCTGCACAACAAACCAGTGGCTGAGCAGGAGATCGGAAAGCAGCTGATCCAGGAAACCCTGGGATATGTGGAGACCAGCTGCTGCCGGCGGGTTTATTTGCTGCATTATTTCGGAGAATCATTTGATGCAGAAGACTGCCACGGCATGTGCGACAACTGCAAAGACCCCGTCTCCAGCAAGGATGCACAGGGGGATCTCGAATGGGTCATCCGTGCGATCCAACAGACGAATCAACGCATGAAGACCCAGCACATCACGGCCATCCTCACTGGGCAGACCAATTCCATCATCAAGTCGAACAAGGCAGATGAACTTCCGCTTTTTGGCCAGGGAAAAGACCAGTCAGAACTGCACTGGACAGGGGTCATCCGGCAGGCCATACTTCAAGATTATTTGAAAAAAGACATCGAGAGCTACGGAGTTTTGAAACTCACTTCCTCGGCCCTTGAATTTCTCGAACACCCCAAGCCATTCATGATCCGGGAGGATCGCGACTATGGACGAGAGGACGAAAACGCCAATAAGAATTCAGGATCCGCTGGTGCTCTTGATGAAACGCTATTCAAGCTCCTGAAGGAGACCCGGAAAAAGATGGCGCACAAACTCGGGATTCCGCCATTTGCCATTTTCCAGGAAAACTCCTTGCTCGAAATGTCCCTTCACTATCCGGTCAGCGAAGGAGAATTGAAGCAGATATCGGGTGTGGGTGAAGGAAAGGTCAAAAAATTTGGAAAAGAGTTTCTCCATGTCATCAGCGCCCATGTAGAGGCACAGGGAATCACTAAAGACGACAGCTTCTTTGTGCGGTCTGTTGCCAACAGATCGGCCAATAAGGTGGCCATCATCCAGGCAATGGACCGAAAGGTTCCCCTCGATGAACTGGCGCGCACACGGAGCATGGAGCGCACGGAATTGATCTCAGAGATCGAACAGATCGTTCGCTCTGGAACACGCATGAACATCGATCACCATCTAAATGAGATCCTAGATGAAGAGCAGATCGAAGAGGTATTCGACTACTTCATGGAGGCCGAATCCGAAAATCTTGAAGAAGCGCATTCCGCCTTGGACGGAGAGTACGACGAAGAGGAGATCCGCTTGGTTCTGATCAAGTTTCTCAGCGAAGTCGCCAACTGAACTTTCTTCAATTCAGATCGAAGCGAAAGACCTTTTTTGATGCCGCAGCGGTCATGCAGGAGATCGATCGTGAATAATTCAAGAGGAAGCGCGTGAGCTCTGCCGGAGGTTCGGTGGGTTTGATTTCAGAATGCGGGGTGTCAAGGGTAGAATCTTTGGCCATAGAGTGTATTTTGTCTGTCAACGTATGGCCTTCCCCTCTTATTGTCCACCCTTCATTCCGTCAGAACGATCCGGTGCTTTACGATCAGCTTTCTCATGTTGATCAATGCGTACCGCATTCTCCCCAATGCCGTATTGATGCTGACACCTGTCTGCTCAGCGATCTCTTTGAAACTCATCTCTCCGTAGATCCTCATGTGCAATACAGCCCTTTGCTCCTCTGGCAGATGGCGCATAAGTGAAACTGCATCCTTCATGATCTGCTCCTGTATGGACTCGTCCTCAGCGTTTCTTTCTGAATCGGGGATGATGTCCAAAATGTTGAAATCCTCCCGAGTACGCAGATGAGGCATCCGCTTTTCTTTGCGGAAGTGGTCGATCACCAGGTTGTGCGCAATGCGCATCACCCATTGAATGAATTTTCCTTCTTCGTTGTAACGGCCGGCTTTCAATGTCTGGATCACCTTGATGAAGGTATCTTGAAAAATATCGTTGGCCAGATCACGGTCCCTGAGTTTATTCAGCAGGAATCCATAGACCTTCTGTCTGTGCTTGCTGATGAGCTGCTCTAAGGCGTGTTCGTTTCCCTGAATGTAGCTGCGAACCAGATGACGGTCCGCTAAGGCACTGCTTCTCTCCATGGCGCTTTTGTTGATGATTAAAACGGTACGGAGTAGAAGTCTATTCGATAATTGCCTTTTTTTCGCTTGTGAAACAAATGTACCGAATTTTCCTTTTAGCATTAATCCGCTTGAGCAACCCACCCAGTTCGGCATGAGTAAGAAAAGATCTTCCGGTTCAGACCACATCCGCATTCTGCGGTCAAGGGTACACAACCTGAAAGACCTCAGTGTGGACATCCCTAAGAACAAGCTGACCGTCGTGACAGGATTGAGTGGCTCAGGGAAATCATCTCTTGCTTTGGACACGCTCTATGCCGAGGGACAGCGGCGCTATGTCGAAAGCCTTTCCTCTTATGCACGACAATTCCTGGGGCGACTGAACAAACCAGACTGCGACGGCATCGAAGGACTGTCGCCAGCCATTGCCATCGAACAAAAAGTAGGGAGCCGGAATCCAAGGTCCACTGTGGGAACAGCCACAGAAATTTACGACTATCTCAAACTGTTGTATGCCCGTTTGGGACGCACCTACAGCCCGATCTCAGGAAAGGAAGTGAAACGGCATCGGGTATCAGACGTGATCGATCATTTGATCGGTCTGCCCAACGAGGAACGCATACTCATACTTGCGCCCATTGAACTTCAAAGAGATGCTCAGAAGACCCTTTCGATGCTTCGGGACCAAGGGTATGCACGAGTGCTGCTGGACGAAGAGGTGTTCCAGATCGAAAGCATCCCTGAGGCGGAATTGAAGAATATCACTTCCTCATATCTGGTTGTGGACCGCCTGCAATCCGACATGGAACGGGAAGACAACAGGAACCGTGCGGCTGATTCCATTCAAACAGCGTTTTTTGAAGGGCACGGGCAGTGCGTCGTCCGATCATTCGACTCAGGTCAGATGAGTTCTTTTTCAGACCGGTTTGAAATGGACGGCATGCGTTTCGAGGAGCCTTCCACGCATTTGTTCAGCTTCAACAACCCATTTGGTGCCTGCCCCGTTTGCGAAGGCTTTGGAAGTGTCGTAGGCATAGACAGGGATCTGGTCATTCCGAACCCATCCTTGTCGGTGTATGAAGATTGTGTGGTTCCCTGGCGTGGAGCCCATATGCAGAAATGGAAGGAGCAGTTCGTATTGAAATGCTCGGAATACGATTTCCCCATCCACAAGGCATACGGTGAGTTGACAAATGCTCAGCAGGAACTGCTCTGGAAGGGAAAAGGCAGGCTTAAAGGCATCAATGCCTTTTTTGACTATCTCGAACAAAAGAGCTACAAGATCCAATTCAGGGTAATGCTTGCCCGGTACCGAGGGAAAACGGCTTGTACGACCTGTTCTGGTGGGCGACTTCGCGAGGAGGCATCTTACGTACGAATTGGAGGAAGAAACATCGCTGAATTGAACCGCATGGCACTCAGTGAACTTTCCGATTTCATGGGAAATCTTTCTTGGGATCAGGAAAATGAAACTCAGGTGGCCAAGCAATTGATGACAGAAATCAAAGACCGTCTGACCTATCTGATCCATGTCGGACTTCCTTATTTGAATCTCAATCGCTCTGTTTCCACACTTTCTGGCGGCGAGGCGCAAAGAGTCCGTTTGGCCACTTCTCTGGGAAGCAGTCTGGTTGGGAGTATTTATGTGCTTGACGAACCGAGTATTGGCCTTCACCCTTCGGATACACGCCAACTGATCGGGGTATTGGAAAAATTGAGGGATCAGGGCAATACGGTTCTGGTCGTGGAGCACGACGAGGACATCATGCGGTCAGCAGATCATCTTATTGACATCGGTCCGGAAGCGGGTTTTGACGGAGGGGAACTGGTTTTTGAAGGTCCGCCGGAAGCTGCAGACCCAAAACAGTATTTTGGCCATACGGTGGCTCTTCTGAACGGAGCTGCGAATGATCTGAATCGCTCAGTTTACAGAACGCCAACAGGATTCATCACTGTGCGCGGAGCCGGAGAGAACAATCTGAAAAACATCGACGTACAGATACCTCTGGGTGTTTTGAGCACAGTCACTGGAGTAAGTGGATCCGGCAAGAGTTCGCTGGTCCGCGGGATCCTCTACCCTGCCCTGAAACGCATTTTACTCAAACTCGGAGACAAACCGGGAAAACACATCGGCCTTGAGGGCGATATTGATCTTTTGGATCATGTGGAGTTCGTGGACCAGAATCCCATTGGAAGATCCTCGCGAAGCAATCCCATTACCTACATCAAAGCCTACGACGACATCCGAAACCTCTTTGCATCACAGCCATTGGCCAAACAAAGAGGATATAAGGGAAAACACTTCTCATTCAATGTGGCCGGCGGACGTTGTGATCAGTGCGAAGGAGAAGGGGTCGTCACCGTAGAGATGCAGTTCATGGCAGATGTCAAACTCAGCTGCGAAACGTGTCATGGGCGGCGATTCAAGAATGAGGTACTCGAGGTGAAAGTGAAAGAAAAGACCATTCACGACGTACTCGAGCTAACTGTGGAAGAAGCCATATGCTTTTTCTCTGATCTGGGGAAAGAACGCATCGTTCAGCAACTACAGGCACTGCTCGATGTGGGAATGGGCTATGTCAAACTTGGCCAGTCTTCCAGTACTTTGAGTGGCGGAGAAGCCCAGCGCATCAAACTTGCGTTGTTCCTGCTGAAAGGAAAAGACCATGGGCGCACCCTGTTCATCTTTGACGAGCCCACCACCGGACTGCATTTCAAGGATATAGAAAAACTCCTCAGGTCTTTTGACGCCCTACTGCAAAAAGGACACAGCATTCTCCTAGTAGAACATCAGATGGATCTGGTAAGCGCTTCCGACTGGCTCATTGACCTCGGTCCCGAGGGCGGCGAGAAAGGTGGGTTCCTGAATTACTGCGGACCTATGGATCGGGACGCATTCACTGCGCCGTATTCGAAGACCCAGGAATACCTATTGGATCAGTAGAACATGTAATTGTAGCCTATCCGAAGGCCACCGTAGAAATCATTGGAAGTTCTGTTGCTCTGGTATACCCAACCCTCCAGGTCGTCAAAAGTGGTGAAGTGGCCCAGGAACTCGACGTTCATGTAGCTTCGATAGGATGTCCGGATCTTTAGACCGCCTCCCCCGAAATAATTGAAACCCATGTAGGCATTCGGCCGCACAACAAAAGATTCCGAAAACTGAGTTTCGTCCTTGACATCAGGATTGTAAAAATTCACACCTCCACCAGCCTTGACATACAGGGAATATTTTTGGTTCCTTCTGAATTTGCCAAACTTGGAGAAATTCATTTCAATGAATGGATTCAGCTGGATCATATGGGTGCGCACCTCAAATCCGCGTTCTGCCTCCGTATGATTTTCATCTGCTGAATAAATGAAAGAATAGCTGCCTTCCATTCCCAAACTGAACCACGAACTGAAAGTTGTGCGCAGGTAGGCGCCGGCACTGGGACGCATGTCGCTCAGGTATCCGGATATGACGCCTGTTGCCACATCCCCATTGTAGTTCATCGTTCCAACATACACGCCAAAATCATAGTAATCAAACCTCCTTTGACCGTTCACGGTAAAGGAGAAGAGTACAGACATGAGGATGATAAGCGTTTTCTTCATATTCAAATACTCCGTAAAAATACGGTATTCGTAGCCGAACTCCTGTCGGGATCGAATGAATATCCTGAAGTGTTGAACGAACGCAACTCGGCGAGATTGCTCACCCGTGCCCGGACCATATAATGAGCCAAATACCCTCGTGCTTTTTTGAGATGCACCTGAATCGAGCGTGGCGGCCGACCATCTTTCTTGTCCTCTAAAAAATCCACCTTGTGCAATAGCTCACTGATCTTCCCAAGATCAGCTGCCTTGATGTATTCGGCAGAGCTCAGATCTATAATGGGCCGATTCTCACTCAGATCGAAAATCGTTTGAGGAAGCGCCCCTGACCAAAAAGAATAGAGGTCTTTGTGCTGTCCAACAGACATTCTGCTCCCCATCTCCAGTCGATAGGGAAGTACCAAATCCATGGGACGCAACAGACCATACAGACCCGAGAGAATGAAGACTTTGTTCTGCGCGTACTGCCAATCTTCCTGAGACCAGCGATCTGTGGCCAGTCCGCGGTACACTTCTCCGTCGAACAAGTCAGCTGCGCGCACCTTTCCCTGCCCATCTCTGCTCAACCACTCTTCATTGCGGGTCCTGTTCAGTCTTGCGATGTCCTCGCTTACTTTGTGGAGCCTGATCAATTGGGCGACATCCTTCCTGACGTGATCCCGCATGATCTCTTTGGCCTGTTCTAAAAACAGAGGCTGAGTACCTTCCGAGGATGCCTTCAAGCGATCCATTTCTTTTAGCCTCTTGGCAGGAGACAACAACGCGATCATAGAAGAGAATCAGCCTCGAAGTTATGGCATCAAATTTGGAATTTCAGGCAAGTATATTTGCCTCCATCATGAATAGACAATATTCCATTTCGCTTCCCACTTTCCTATCCTTGACGTTTGTGCTTCTCCTGTCGGCCTGCAGCGGTTCTAGAAACTTGTATAAAAAAGGAGGTCAGCTCGAAGAAGCAGGCATGTACCGGGAAGCCACCGAATATTACATCAACGCGCTGGCACGCAAAAAAACCAATGTAGATGCGAAGATCGCGTTGAAAAGATCTGGACAGAAAGTGCTGGACGAATATCTGACCTCCTTTTATCAAGCGCATGCCATTGACCAGCACCAGCGGGCGGTGGAATCATATCTGAAGGCCGAACAATTCAGAGACCGGGTGAAATTGGTTGGTGTGGGACTGGAGTTCCCGCCGAATTATGAAGAATTCTTTTTTGAATCGAGACTGGACCATGTGACCGATCTGTATGCGCAGGCCAAGAAACTGATGGGATCTGAAGATTACGATGAGGCGAAAGTATATCTCGAGCAGATCAAAGATCTGATGCCGGGGTACGAAGATGTACAGGAGCTGAGTCTGACCGCTTTTCAGGAGCCCATGTACCGATCGGCTCTCATGCATTACGAAAAGAACGAATACCGCGAGGCATACCGACTCTTCTCAAGGATAAACGAAAAAGGCAGCTATAAAGAATCAAAAGAACTGGAAGGCATTTGTCTCGAAAATGGCCGATTCACTATCGGCATCCTTCCCTTCAAGAATCAAAGCCGAGTGAACGGGACAGCCGAGGCATTGGCTGCTGCGATATCCAAAGAACTCATCGGATCGGACAACCCATTCATCCAGGTCTTGGACCGGAGCAGAACGGCCGACATCCAAGAAGAACAATTCATCAATATGTCCGATGAGATAGGCAATATGAAGCCAAAGATGACCGCTCAATTCCTTGGAGCTGAAGCCCTCTTGATCGGAGAAGTAGTGAAAGCCGATATGAAGAAAAATGGTTTGGAACGCACGATGAACAAGGGATTCAGATCGGAAGCCATAAGGGTCAAAGACGCGAAGACTGGAAAGATGAAGACGTCCTACACCTATCATCGCACGACGTATTACGGAGTGAAGAAAGAAAACCGAGCGGTCATCGGCTTCCAGTATCGACTGATCTCGACCGCTACGAGCGAAATACTTGCGGCCGACCTGATCACCTTGGAGCGTTCAGATCAAGCAGAGTATATCGAATACAATGGCAATATCGATCAGCTCTATCCAGGTACTTGGGGGAAATATAAAATATCGGATAAGGTAGATCGGAACTACAGAGTCCGTCGAAATCTGAAAAAACTGTCCAAGGCAAAAAAGTCTGTACGTACGGCTGAAGAATTGGCAACCGATATTTATGGGGATATCGCTAAAAAAGTGGCGAATGAACTGGAAAAGCAGCTTCAATGATCGAATGAAGAATAGACTCTCTGTTTTTCTCCTGGCCACTGCCTTTGCTGCAGCTTCGGCCTGTTCGGTGACACAAAAGACCAAGCAGGCTGAAACTCCGCCGCCCGACCTTAGGCCCGAATGGGTGAAGACCCGTCCATTTCGACCTGGCGTGTACACTGGGATCGGTTCAGCTCCCAAAGTGGGTGTGGGCGCAGATCATCAGTCACAGGCCAAATATCAAGCGCTCAATGACCTGGCCAGTGAGATCTCGGTGACCATTTCGGGGAGTTCTCTTCTTTATCAGGCAGAGGCCAACGATCGCTATGCCGAAAGTTTTCAATCCAGTGTCAAAACCCGCACGGTCGAGCAGCTCACCGGCTATGAACTCTCGGGCATCTATGAAGATGATGACCAATACTGGGTTTGGTATACATTGGATAAGGCCGTCTATGCGAGCGACAAGAAGACCCGGAAGCAGAAGGCCATTGAACTGGCTCTTTTTCACCGTGGTCTGGCGAAGGATCATCTCACTGCAGGAGAAGACATTCTGGCCATTGAAAACTACCTCAAGGCGCTGGAGGACCTTCATGATTTTTGGAACGAGGCCCTCAAGGCCGATGTGGACGGTCAAGAAGACCTTTTGGGAAACCGCATTCTCTCAGAATTGGGAGAAGTGGTCCGGAACATCCGCATCGATCCCATCAGCGAGATACACGAAGTGCTTATCGGAAAGAAATTGACCGATGACCTGGCCTTTGAGATCACGGGACACAGTGGTGCTGACTTGGAAAATGCACCCGTATTCGTCAATCTCAGGGGGTATCGGATGCCCAGTAATCAGCTCAGCAGCGACCGCAATGGAATGATCGTCGCCCGGGATCTTCCCAGGGAACTTCGGCCTGAAAAGAGTGAACTTCGATGCACCCTGAACATGGTCAACCTGATCGAAAGGAGCACGAAAGACCCCATGATCGCCATACTGGCAAATAGCATCAGCCCACCCTCTGCGAGTTGCAGTGTTCAGTTTCGCTACCCCAGCATCCAATTGGTTCAGGCAGAGAATTCAGATGGTCCAACTGCCAATGGATCAGATGAGTTTGTATTGGAATTGAAGTCGCTTCTGTACAAGAGCGGATTTGATGTGGTCGATCGAAATGGAGAGATGCGCATAGAGGTCGGGAGGGTTTTTCGCGAAAGCATCAAGCGAAACAAATTCGTTCACACCTCCCTCGATCTTCGACTGAGGTTGACCGACGACTCGGGCAGATTGCTGAATGAGGTAAGTGCTCGAGAGATCAAGGGCACTCATCTTTCTGCCGAACAGTCCAGAAGAGAAGCATTGGACAAGGCACGTGAGGCACTTAAAAAGCGATATTACAGGGACCTCTTGCGCCCGGTCTTTCCCTGAAGTCATCCCATTTTAAAGTGGATACGGCTGTTCATCGATTGAAATAAAAAAAAGGAGCCCAAAGGCTCCTTTTCAATGAAAAGCTGAATCCGATCAGCGGTTTTCCATTTTTTCCATTTCCTCGTTGAAGGTCTGCTTGAACTTCTCGTAGTTGTAATCGATGCGCAGACTCTGATCATTGCTCAAGGTCTTGTAGTAGTCATCGACCAGGTCATCTCCGGAAAGTTCCAAGGCCACATAATACTTGTATTTCTGGGTGGCTGTGACCATCATCAACTTGTCGCATACAGGCTTGATACCGCTCAGGCGTTCGTTGATCACGGTACGGCTGTTCTGCTCAAAGCGCTCCAAGACTTCCTCAACGTTGTTGAATTCAGAAGACTTCACGTAGTTGTCGCCGACCACTTTCATGGTGCTGGAGATCTGGGCTGCGAGTTCTTCCCGCGCGTTGCTCAAGGCCTTCTTTTTGGCCACATTGGCGTCTGTACTCTCACCAAATGAATAGGAACGAAAGTGTTTTTTGTCGCTTTTGAATTCACTGCAAGGAAGAATGATCTCCACCTCGCCTTTTGGCATGGGCATCTCCTTCTTGCTCTTACATGAGGTCGCACCCAGCGCAAATAAGGAAACTAGGGCGATAAGAATATGCTGATTCATTTTCATGGGTTCAAAATTTAAAGAGTTGTACATGCGAACTTACAGACAAAGCACGTGCCACTCTTATTGCTTTTAGAGAAAAGGATCGGAAATGGTCGTGTCCTGAACAAATTCTAGATCCGTCAGTGCGGAAAGAAATGCTTTGAGCGCTTGTTTTTGGCGCAAACTCCAATTTCTGCCTATGCCTGCTGCTTTCATATTGGGGTCTGTGGTGGGCGTCACATGGCCGCCATCGTTGTAAAACTCGATGACCTGCCCCAGCGTTTGAAATCGCCCGTCGTGCATGTAGGGCGCTGTAAGCTCTATATTCCGCAAAGTCGGAATCTTGAATTTGCCGCGATCGGACGGGTCACCGGTCACTTGCTCTCTGCCTGCACCTGGCATCAAAACGCTGTCCAGACCATTGTTGGAAAACTGCAAGTTGCCAAAGGCGCCAAAGGTGTTTCCTGTGGTCAGGTCGCCATGGCAATGGAAACAATCGCCCTGCTCACTGTGAAAGAGGTTGTAGCCTTCCAACTCCAGATCGGTAAAGGTCAGTTCACCCTTCTTGAACCGGTCGTATCGGCTGTTGGCTGATACCAGCATGCGTTCGAATTGGGCCAGCGCCTTGAGGATCCGTTCCCTGCTCACCGCGCTGCTGCCGAAAGCCGCCTTGAACAGAGGCGGGTACATGGGGTCAGCTTCGAGTTCCGAAAGTGCATTCGGCCAATCCTCGTGCATTTCTATAGGATCCTCAACAGGTTGAGCAGCCTGTTCTTCCAAAGAGTTCGACCGGCCATCCCAAAACAGGAAGTCCTGCCAGGCCAAATTGATCAAGGGTGGGGCATTGAATGTCCCTGCGATGCCGTCTATACCTACGCTGTATTGATTTGGATCGGAGAATGAATGATCGGGTAAATGACAACTGCTGCAGCTCATGGAATTATCTCCCGAGAGACGCACTTCATAAAAGAGACGTCGCCCAAGGGCAACACCTTCCTCGGTGAGCGGATTCCCATCGGGCAGATCGGCCGGTGGAAATCCATTGGGATTCACCCAGGCGATCGGATGGGTGATGTGCGTGTCTTCGGTGCGAGATGGCGACTCATCCACGCAGGAGAACAAAGCGGGCAGCACAAGCAGCCAAGAGAGATTTCGAAATGTTCTGATCATGACTTATTGCAAAGGTAGAACGCATCCAACAGCCTAATTGTGCGTTCAGTCAGTCGAAAGGGCCGAAGAATAGGTCCTCCACTTGGCACACAATGCCTCGAATGCCGTTGGCAGTTCCGTGTGGAAGCTCAGGCGTTTTTCAGTTTTGGGGTGACTTATGCCCAAGGTCCTTGCGTGCAGTGCCTGATGGGGCATCAACTCAAAACAATTTTGGATGAACTGTTTGTATTTCGCTGTATTCAGGCCCTTGAGGATCTTATTGCCTCCATAGCGCTCATCCCCGAACAAGGTGTGACCGGCGAATTTCATGTGCACTCTGATCTGGTGTGTACGCCCTGTCTCCAAACGGCACTCCACGAGGGTCGTGAATCCAAAGCGCTCAAGTACACGATAGTGGGTCACCGCATGCTTGCCCATATTTCCATCTGGAAAGACAGCCATCTGCTTTCTGTCTTGCAGACTTCTTCCAATGTTTCCCTCTATTCTCCCCTCATCTTCCTTTACGTCGCCCCAGACCAACGCTGTGTACATCCGATCCGTACTGCGCTCAAAGAATTGCCTGGACAAATGCGACAGGGCATAATCGTTCAGCGCCACCACCATCACCCCACTCGTGTCCTTATCCAGTCGGTGAACGAGTCCGGGTCTTTCGTGCTCTTTCACCTGTGGCAGACTGTTCATGTGATGAAGCAACGCATTGACCAGTGTTCCGCTGTAATGGCCGTATGCCGGATGTACGACCATGCCTGCCTGCTTGTTCAATACGCAGACGTCTTCGTCTTCGTAAAGAATATCAAGAGGAATATCCTCCGCAATGAGTTCGATTTCCCGGGGAGGATGGGCCAGCACGACCTGAACCACGTCCCCAGCCTTCACTCGGTAGTTGGCCTTCACCACCTTTGAATTCACTCGCAACGAACCAGAGCGGCCAGCCTCCTGGATCTTGTTCCTGGAGGTGTTGCCCAACAGATTGAACAGGAATTTATCGATCCTCAGTGGATTCTGTCCGGCATCAGCGACGAATCGATGGTGCTCATAGAGTTCCTCTCCAGACTCGTGAAGTTCGTCCTCCTTCAATGCACGATCAGCTTGAATGCTGCTGAGAAGCCGCTTTCCAACCCCAGCACACGGAAATAATAAAGACCAGATGGCCAATCCGATATATCCAGTTCATCTGTTCCTTCTGTGAGGATCCCCTCAACTACAACTCTTCCATAGAGGTCGAACAAAGCCCAAGAGCATTCCTCTTCTGTGCCCGTTCGAATCTGGATTCGATCATCTGCAGGATTGGGATGGACTTTCAGCTCACTGGTCCGCCCTGCCGATCCCAGATCGGATGGCTGGTAGCTGAAATAAGGACGCAGCATCAGGTTCCCCGAAAAAAGGGATTGATACCAGCTGACTCCATCATTGTAGAAGATCTGGGTGGTGGTGTCCCCATCGGGCCGATTGACATCGAGACCGACATTCAAGGGCTCCACAGTTCGTTGCTTGAGCCCGATGAACACCGACGCATCCACGTAAATACTGCTGTCCAGTGCGTAGGCAGAAAATTGATCGTGGTTGAAATACGCCGGAACGTACATACTGTCCGAGAGATAGAGCTCGTTGCCAGGAATGCCGTTTTGATTCTCCCAGATACCGATCTGGAAACCATTGAGTTTAGCGTCCACCTTTGCCTGGCCGAAATAGAGATAGAGGCCCTTCAGGGTATCTGGTTTCAATGGGGTGAAAAGAATGGATGTCACGGCACCTCCCACATTGCTCAACCCGTAGACCCTTTCGGCACTTCCGTCGTCATAGGCATAGTAATTACTGAATCGATGAAGGCCTTTGACAGTATCGTTGGAGCGAAAACCATCATTTGCCCCGGTCATCAGGCTGATAACAGACAGATCGAATTCTCCTGAAGGCGCAGGTACCAGGGTCACGGGATCCAGTGGAACAGGAACGATCAGTTCTTTATTGTAGGCAAAGTTGTTCCAGGGAATGCCGTTCTTCTGCTGAATTTTCGTCCCGTCGTAAAAGAGTTCATATCCACGCAGATTGATGCTCACTGTGAGCGAGTCGCCGTTCTTTTTGTAATGCAGATCGAACTCGTCCTTGAACGGGTCGGGAACGCCTTGAAGATGGAACCAAGGGATCTGCCAGTAGTCCTTCAATAAAGACGGGTGTTGACGGGTGAATGCGGCATCTGTGATGGCCGTATCTGCCGCATTTCTGTTCTCTTCCAGACGGACGTAGTCCACATTCCATATATCAAATGATCCGGACCGGGCGCCGAAGGCCGCGATCCTGAAGCGAAAGCCGTCTTGCAGCCAGAGTGCAGAATCCACCGGAAGGATGGCGGCACGAAATCCGTCAAAACCCAATGGACCTCTCTTCCATACCTGGAACCATGCGGAGTCTTGAGGCGACCAAAAATCGACGGTCAGAGCATCCCCGCTGCGCGGCCGCTCCCCTCTTCCGCCCTCTTGGTAAAAAAAGCTGAGATACACCCCAGTTGGATTCGGACCAAAGCGAATGAACTTTGAGCTGAGTACATCGGCAATGCTGTCGCTGCTGTTGTCCAGTATGTCGTATGCCTGGCCATTCTCATCCAGCCCATCGAAAGTGGCCACACCCAAAGTCGGTACATCCCTTCCGTAGCTGTCGTTGACCCACACTTTGGAATCGCACCATCTCCGCTGATCCGGCCAACCCTCTACACCGGAGAAATCGTCCAACAGCGGCAGTCCGATCGTATCGCAGACTGTATTTGATTGTTTACGAGCGTCAAAAGAACGCTGGGTCACCGGACCCAATCGCTCCATGATCTGTGCCGAAAGACCGTGCACGCCCAGCACACCGATCAACAAAAAGAGCAGCCACTTATTCCGCATGTGTGGAATCCATCAGGATTTGAGAAGAGTCTTTCATCGGTAAGGCCAACGTATCCATGGGCCATTTGGTACTGTCCCAGCTCAACCAGATGTCTACATCCGTTCCGAGCCGAACGCCCTCCGGCAAGCGAGCAATCGGATTCTGTCGATGCACACGGGCTTTGGAGCTGTCCATGGAGATCCCCATTGGAGATCCCTCCCAAGAGACCAGTCCGATATTCAGAGATACCGACCTCAGTCGCTCTTTGGCTGTATTGAGATCCAGACCGCCTAAGAAAGGAACCTCTGTGGTTTGTTCACTCAGTCCACCGCCAAGAACGAGATCGATCACACTCCCTTTGGTCAAAAAGGGACGGCCTTTGAGCTCTTCCCCATCGCTGATTACCCGGACAACAACGTCTTTGCCGATGTAAGGCACATAAGTGATCTCTCCCAGGACAAAGCCTTTGGTATGCAGGTCGTAGGTGGCTCTTCGAACGGTTTTTTCGATGAGATCCGGCATTTGGATCATCGGCTCGCGCACCGGATTCATCGTCAGCTTTATTGCCCTTCCTTCTTTGACGACCGAACCTGCGCGGGGATATTGATCCCAAACCTCCGAATCCTCAAAGGCGGAGTTGTATTCACTGCTGTCGAGCACCTCCCAGCTGAGTTTCTGTTCGGCCGTGACGACCTGTGTTTCTTCGAGATCGAGACCGATCAAAGAGGGCACTTCGATCATCTTGTCGTGAAAGGTGTAGCTCTCCAAACTCCAGCGAAGAAGAAGAAAGATCAGCACGAGGGCGGTCGTCCCGAGCATCAAGTTTGCCAAAAAGGTCTTGCTGAACAAAAACCGCAGTGCCTTCATTGAGGTCAAATATAGCAATAGGCCCTGTGGAGACGCCTCTCGCTTTGAAGTACATTTGATCAAAAGCCCCGATTGTGGAAGAGTTGAAAATGGCCGTAGTGACAGGAGGATTTTCAGCGGAAAAGGAAATTTCCATTCTCAGCGGTCAAACCGTCCTAAAAGAGCTTATTGGCTCACGGATCGCTGCCTGGGAAGTTCGCATCGATGAGACCGGTTGGCACGTTCGATCGGATGGATCCGTATTTCCCGTCGAAATGAAAGATATGAGCTGGAAAGACGCAAAGGGAAACATCCATCATTTTGATCTGGTCTTTGTCTGCATTCACGGTCATCCGGGAGAAGACGGTCACCTTCAGGGCTACTTTCATTCCATCGGACTGCCCGTGGCTGGTTCCAATGTCTTTTCATCGGCCCTGACCTTTAACAAGGCCCATACCAGCAGTTTTGCACGAACGCTCGGGCTCAATGTACCCGTATCTGTTCTTTTCAGGAAGGGACACGCATGGCACAATGAGTTGGCCGCCCGAATACCCTACCCCCTCTTTGTCAAACCCAATCGATCGGGAAGCAGTTTTGGGATCAGCCGTGTGACCGAGGAAGCAGCGCTGCTGCCAGCCGTGGAAGAGGCGCTGATATTTGATGATCTCGTGATCATAGAACAAGGTGTGACTGGACGGGAGTTGGCCTGCGGCCTAAGCAACCACACGGGACAGACAGAAGTACTTGAGCTCACTGAGATCATCCCAAAGAATGCCTATTTCGACTACGAATCCAAGTACAGTGGAGATTCTGCAGAGATCACGCCTGCGGCGGTCTCTGACGAGGTCCGTGCGGAAATCGAGAAGATCAGCCGCAGGCTGTACGATCACTTTGAACTGAATGGGATCGCCCGCATCGACTACATCCTCGATGACGCGCAAAGGCCCTGGCTCATCGAGATCAACAGCATTCCAGGGATGAGCCCTGAAAGCCTCATTCCGAAACAGATTCGTGCGGCAGGTCTGAACCTCGCGCATATATTTGAAGGAATCGCCAAGAAATGTCTGACAAAAGAATAGCTGTTTTCCCGGGATCGTTCGACCCCATTACCAAGGGGCACGAAGACATTGTCCTGCGCGGAGTCCGACTCTTCGATGAGCTGATCATTGCCCTTGGTGAAAATGAGAACAAGACCTATCTATTCGATAAGCAGCAGCGACTGAAGTGGATCGAGGAAACCTTCAGGAACGAACCACGCGTCCGGGTTGTGAGCTATACCGGACTGACCGTCGACTTTTGTGCTGAGGCAGGTGCAGCTTACATGATCCGTGGTCTGCGGAATCCCGCTGACTTGGAATACGAAAAGGTCGTGGCACAGGCCAACCAGAAAATGAGATCGGAAATTGAGACCGTATTCTTACTGACGCAGGCTGAATTCAGCTTCATCAGCAGTTCGATCGTACGCGATGTACTCAGAAATGGAGGGGATTACCGCCAATTTGTACCCGATGTTGTTCGCACTCAGGGAAGTGAATTGAAATAAGCGGTGGCCAAGGACTGAATGGCCGGATAACTCTGCATCATGCGCTGCATGAATTCGTCTTTGTCCATCCACACCGCCTGTGTGATCTGTTCCTCTTCCTGTGCTTTCAATTCAGGGCGTCCAAAGACCCGCATTTCAAACCAGTGGGTCGTCTTCAGGATCTGCCGGCCCGATTGAATGTAACCGTGCCATGTTCGCGGCAGCGGCCCCACCAGCTCCAAATGGTTCAGTCCACATTCCTCCGAGACCTCCCTCAGGGCCGCCTCTGCCCGACCCTCACCACTTTCGATCTTTCCCTTGGGCAGATCCCAACGCCCAAGTCTTTCAATCGCCAGGAATTCACCGAACGCATTGATCACCAAACCCCCAGCGGCCTCAATGTGGGCAAAATGTTCAAGGATATAGGACATTTCTCTTTCGGCATCTTCAACGGCCCAACGCTGTTCAACTGAACGCCCAGAGCCAAAGGACGACGCCAAAAACGCATGGATTCTTTTGCGTTCATTCTGCCGCTCTGAGGCGGCAGGAAGGTCCTTTTTTTCTTCGAGGATCAGTCGAACATTCGCTATGAAAACTTCATACTTTTGCGCCATGGTGAAAGATGCTGAAACGGCCTACAAAACTGCAGAATTCCTTTTGCAGATAAAAGCCATTGAATTGAGTCCAAAGGAGCCATTTCAATGGTCATCGGGATGGCGGTCGCCCATTTATTGCGACAACCGGAAGGCCTTGTCCTTCCCCATTATCCGCACTTTTTTGCGAGAACGCATCGCCGCAGCCATCGAAGGGGCTTATACCCGTCCAGATGCCATTGCTGCGGTGGCCACCGGGGCCATTGCCCTTGGAGCGCTGGTCGCTGAGCAGATGAACCTACCACTCGTTTACGTCCGTCCCGAACCCAAGAAACACGGAATGAAAAATCAGGTGGAGGGCCATTTGGAACCGGGACAAAAAGTGGTCGTGTTTGAAGACTTGGTGAGCACAGGAGGAAGTTCTCTCAAAGCCGTAAAGGCCTTGCGTGCAGAAGGCGCGGAGGTGCTGGGCATGATGGCCCTGTTCACCTACGGTTTTCAGGAGGCCGCACATCGATTTGAAGAGGCCAAATGCAGTCTTTTAACACTGAGCGATTACGAACATCTCATCGTTCAGGCGGCCAGAACAGGAGCCATAAAAGAACAGGATGCCGACTTACTGAGCCAATGGCGTGAATCCCCTGAAAATTGGGGACAGACTCCATCACATTCATGACCACCTACACAGGACCCGAAATCCAGATCCAACGTTCAGCGGACGCACTCAAAGCGCATCTGTCCGACTTCTCCAACTTTGAAGCTCTTTTTCCCGATAGCGTTACTTATTTCAAGGTGTATGATGAGGGATTCACCTTTCAATTGGGCCAGCTGCCAAAGGTGGCATTGAAAAGAGAAGCATCTGAAGATCCCGACCGATTGGTGCTGGGTTCGGCGGGCGGCACGGTGGATTTTCGTCTGATCGCACATTTCAATTCACTCGGGGACGAGGCCTGTCGGGTCTGCCTGACCGTAGAAGGAGACTTCAATCCCATGATCAGAATGATGCTCGAAAAGCCGCTCAATCAACTCCTGACCGACCTTTCTGATGGCCTGAGTAAACTCTGACGCATTTTACTATGCATGCATAGCTTTTCTTTGTACCTTCATCGGACCAAAGACGTCCATGAAGCCTGAAGAGACCATCGATTTCCATTTAAAAAGTGCCTGGCAGTCGTTGAGCCGTATGTACAACGACTTGGCCCAATCTTATGGCGGTACGATGGCCACTGGCCACGTCCTGCTCAGCATTGATTCAAAAGGCACTCCGTCTACGGCCCTTGGACCCAAGATGGGCATGGAAGCCACCAGCCTGAGCCGCACCCTGAAAGTGCTGGAAGAGCGCCAACTTATCGAGCGAAGCAAGCATCCTTCGGATGGTAGGGTCGTTCTGATCCACCTGACAGATGAGGGAAAGAAAATGAGGGCGCATGCGCGCAACGCCGTGATCGAATTCAATTCACGCATTCAAGAGTTGGTCGCTCCATCCGACCTACAAGCGTTTTTCAGAGTGGCACAAGGCATCACAGAATTTTCTGCATCAGAAAAAAAATCTCAACGAACAATATGAACAACAGGATCATACGCAAAGTAGGTGTCATTGGATCCGGCATCATGGGCGCACAGATCGCCTGCCATTTTGCCAACATCGGCGTTCAGGCTGTTCTGCTCGACATCCTGCCCTCCTCACCTACCGAAGAAGAAGAAAAAAAGGGGCTGGGCATGGACCACCCTTTGGTCCGGAACCGAATTGCCCGTGAAAACCTAAAGAAGACAAAGGCGCTCAACCCTAATCCGTTGTACAGCAGGTCCTTTGCATCGCGCATCCAGACCGGTAACCTCGAAGACCATTTGGCATGGCTCTCTGATGTAGACTGGATCATTGAGGTGGTGACCGAACGCCTGGACATCAAAAAAGAGGTCTTTTCGCGCATCGAGGAAGTCAGGAAACCGGGTACCCTGATCTCTTCAAACACATCGGGGATACCGATCCACAGTATGCTTGAAGGCAGAGGCGACGACTTCTGTGCCCATTTCTGTGGAACACATTTCTTCAATCCGCCCCGTTATCTGCAGCTCCTGGAGATCATACCGACCGAAAAGACCGCTCCTGAGGTTGTGGATTTTCTCATGCACTACGGAGATCTTTTTCTCGGAAAAACAACCGTCCTGGCCAAGGATACACCTGCTTTCATTGCCAACCGAATCGGTGTCTTCAGCATCATGGCCCTCTTTCACTATATGGAAACCGCCGATCTGAGCATCGATGAAGTCGATAAACTGACCGGGCCTTTGATCGGAAGACCCAAATCAGCCACTTTTAGAACTTCTGATCTCGTAGGTCTGGACACTCTGGTCCATGTGGCCAAGGGCCTGCAGCATGCCTGCCCGGAAGATGAGCGCCGTTCGGTCTTTCAGCTCCCAGGATTCGTCGAACAAATGGTCGGCGAGGGAAGGCTTGGAAGCAAGACTGGCGCTGGCTTCTACAAAAAGATCAAGGACGAGGACGGCAAGCGCAAGATCCTCTCGCTGGATTTGAAGACCGGTGCTTATGGAGCAGCCCAAAAGAGGAAATTCGCCACCCTCGAGCAAACCCGATCCATCGAATCCGTGGCCGACCGGCTCCCTGTGCTCATAGGGGGCTCGGATGCCACGGCAGCCTTCTATCGGGCGCAATTGGGTCAATTGTTCGCCTACACCAGCCACCGTGTACCCGAGATCTCGGATGAGATCTACCGCATCGATGATGCGCTGAGGGCAGGATTCGGATGGGAGCACGGACCCTTTGAGCTTTGGGATGCCATTGGCCTGAAAAAGGGGATCGAACTGGCTGAGCAGTCCGGCCATCCAGTAAGCCAGTGGGTCTTGGATCTTGCCAAAGAAGATAAAGGCAGGTTCTACAAAACAGAAAATGGCCAAAGACTCTGTCTGAATCCGAACACGAAAGCACATCATCCCGTCGCGAGCGATACCGGACGCATCGTATTGAATCAGATCCGTGAGGGGTCGACGGTTTGGAAAAACAAAGAGTGCTCCCTTATCGATCTCGGAGACGGCATTTTGAATTTCGAAGTGCACTCGAAGATGAACACCCTCGGAGGTGCTGTGCTCAGTGGACTGAATAAAGCCTTCGACCTGGCAGAAAGCTCGTACAAAGGGCTGGTCATTGGGAATCAGGGGGCTCAATTCAGCGCGGGTGCGAATCTGGCCATGATCTTCATGCTCGCAACCGAAGGGGAATGGGAAGAGCTGGACTTTGCGGTCCGATACTTCCAGAAGAGTGTAATGCGCGTACGCTATTCGGGCATTCCTGTGGTGGTCGCGCCCCACGGACTGAGTCTGGGTGGAGGTTGTGAAATGAGTCTGCATGCGGATGCGGTCCAGGCAGCTGCAGAAACCTATACTGGCCTGGTGGAGGTGGGTGTGGGACTCATTCCTGGAGGAGGAGGTACCAAGGAGATGACAAAAAGAGCTTCGGAACGCTATGTAAAAGACGATGTGGAGCTCAATGCACTGCGCGAATACTACCTCACGATCGGTATGGCCAAGGTGGCCACTTCCGCCCATGAAGCTTTTGAACTCGGACTCTTTCAGAACGGAAAGGACCAGATCAGTGTGTCCAAACAGCGACAACTAACAGATGCCAAGCAGAAAGCCCTATTGCTCGCAGATCTGGGCTATTCCCCTCCTGTAGGGAAAACGATCAAGGTCCTCGGACGCCAGGCGCTCGGCATGTTCGAAGCCGGCGCATACGCCATGCAAGAAGGCGGATACATCAGCGAACACGATCGATTGATCAGCTCGAAACTCGCCTACATCATGAGCGGCGGGGATCTGTCTGAAGCCACGGAAGTCAGCGAGCAGTATCTGCTCGACTTGGAACGTGAAGCCTTCCTGAGCCTTTGTGGAGAACGCAAGACCCTGGAACGCATCCAGCATATGCTGAAAACCGGCAAACCATTGAGAAACTAAGAAATACGACGCATGAAGAACGAAGCGTACATAGTTGCCGCCAAGCGATCAGCGGTAGGCAAAGCCAACAAAGGCAGTCTGCGGTCTGTACGGCCTGACGATCTCGCCGCATCGGTCATTCGATCGCTCATGGGCGAACTGCCCCAACTCGACAAGAAGTCCGTGGACGACGTACTGGTGGGAAATGCCATGCCCGAGGCCGAACAAGGCTTGAACATGGGCCGGTTGGTCTCACTGCTTGGCCTGGAGGTGGTCGATGTTCCCGGAGCGACCGTGAACCGTTATTGTGCGAGCGGCTTGGAAACCATTGCCATGGCCACAGCCAAGATCCGTTCCGGTATGGCCGATGTGATCATTGCCGGCGGTGCGGAATCCATGAGCTACATCCCCATGGGCGGCTGGAAAGTGACGCCTAATTACGGCATATCCCAGACCCACGCGGACTGGTACAACAATATGGGACTCACAGCAGAAGCCGTCGCCCAGGAATTCAAAGTGAGCAGAGAAGACCAGGATCTCTTTGCGCTGCAGTCGCACAAAAAAGCAACCGAGGCCATCGAAGCTGGACGATTCAAAGAAGAGATCGTTCCTTACGAATGGGAAGCCATCGTTCTGGATGAAAAAGAAAAGAGGAAAACCAAGACCCGCCGCTTTGACACCGACGAAGGGCCGCGAAAGGACACTGACCCCGAGGCATTGGCACGCCTTCGGCCCGTATTTGCACAAAAGGGAAGCGTAACGGCTGGTAATTCTTCTCAGACCAGCGATGGCGCCGCCTTCGCGGTGGTCATGAGCGAAAGGAAAATGCGTGAACTGGGGCTCGAGCCCATTGCTCGTTTGGTGAGTTATGCCGTGGCAGGTGTAGAACCCCGGATCATGGGGATCGGACCCATTAAAGCGGTTCCAAAAGCCCTTCAGGCAGCGAACATGAAGCTGACCGACCTCGACCTGATCGAGCTCAACGAAGCCTTTGCCTCCCAGTCCCTTGCCGTAATCCGTGAATTGGATATCGACCAAAGCATCCTCAATGTGAACGGAGGGGCCATTGCCCTGGGCCATCCACTCGGATGCTCAGGAGCCAAACTCAGCGTGCAACTCTTCCACGAACTCAAGCGCAGAAAAAAGAAATACGGCATGGTGAGCATGTGCGTCGGGACCGGCCAAGGTGCCGCCGGAATTTTTGAAATGCAATGATCCAAGAACAAAAAATGAACGAAGAAAAAACGAAAAGAACACTGGGCGGAGGAAGTTTCCTGATCGAAGAAACTCCGTACACCGATGTCTTCACACCCGAGGACTTCAGCGAAGAGCAGCTCATGATGGCTGGCGCCACCACTGATTTTGTGGAACAGGAAGTCTGGCCCAACAAACAACGCATGGAGCGGAAGGACTTCGATCTCACCCTGGACCTCATGAAGAAGGCGGGGGAGCTCGGACTTTTGGGCATCTATGTTCCAGAAAAATACGGAGGACTCGGCATGGGTTTCAACACCTCCATGCTCATCTGCGACCGGATCTCCGGCGCCTCAGGCAGTCTGTCTACGGCCTATGGTGCCCATACGGGCATCGGAATCCTCCCCATCCTTCTCTATGGAACGGAAGCCCAGAGAAGCACCTACCTGCCAAAGCTGGCCAGCGGAGAGTGGATCGGTGCCTACTGCCTGACTGAACCGGGCGCGGGCAGCGATGCCAACAGCGGGAAGACACGTGCAGTGCCCAGCGCGGATGGAAAGAGTTATTCGATCACCGGACAGAAGATGTGGATCTCCAATGCCGGATACGCCCAACTCTTCATCGTGTTTGCACGCATTGAAGACGATGAGAATATTTCAGCTTTTATCGTCGAAGAAGGTGCTGAAGGTCTGAGTCTGGGCGAAGAGGAGCACAAAATGGGGCTGGCGGCCTCCTCTACCCGACAGGTATTCCTGAACGAAGTGGTCGTTCCTGCGGAAAATCTGCTCGGTGAAAGGAATGGAGGATTCAAGATCGCCGTCAACGCCCTGAATATCGGGCGCATCAAACTGGCAGCAGCAGTGCTCGATGCCAACCGCCGTGGGATCACTGAATCTGTGAAATACGCTTCGGCCCGCAAGCAATTCAACAAGTCGCTTTCGGAATTTGGTGCGATCCAGCAAAAGCTCGGCCGCATGATGACCCTGCACTGGGTTTCTGAATCCGCTTGCTACCGTGCCGGACAAGCCATAGAAGACCACATTGCCCGACTCTCCAAGGACGGTCTGGGTCTGCAGGAATCCAAACTCAAAGGAGCCGAAGAATTCGCCATCGAATGTGCCGTACTCAAGGTGCACGCCTCCGAGGCAGGAAGCATCGTCGTGGACGAAGCCGTTCAGATCTTCGGTGGAATGGGTTATTCAGCGGATGCGCCCATGGAGAGTGCCTACCGCGATATTCGTATCTCTCGCATCTACGAGGGCACGAACGAGATCAACCGGATGCTCATTGTGGGGATGTTGCTGAAAAAAGCCATGAAGGGACAGCTCGATCTGATGGGGCCCGCACTCAAGGTGGGACAAGAACTGATGGAGATCCCCAGCTTTGAGGAGCCCGATGCCGATACGCCCTTTGCCGAAGAAAAAGAGGCATTGGAAAGACTCAAGAAGGCCTTTCTCATGGTGGCCGGAAAAGCCGTTGAACACTTTGCCATGGCCCTGGAGGAAGAACAGGAGATCCTGATGGGTGCAGCGGATATGGTGATGGAGATCTACCACCTTGAATCCGCCCTACTCCGTGCCGAGAAGCTTCGGGCGACAAGCAAGGACGGCAAGGCGGAACAGGCCGCACGGATCGTTCGGCTCTACATGTACGAGGCCCAGGAACGGACCGCACGCGCAGGAAGAGAAGCCATCTACTCCTTTACAGAGGGAGACGAGCAGCGCATGTTGCTGATGGGCCTGAAACGCTTTACCAAACTGAGAAATCCCTTCAACATCAAAGAGGAACGCAGGAAAGTGGCTCAGGTACTCCTCGAAGATGGCCGCTGCCCATTCTGATCTTCCGAGCAGGTCGTTTCTGGCTTTCGGCAAGACGGCCATGATCATTTTTTTGGGTGATCAAAAAAGAAGATTCGAAATTGCGACATGAATTCGCAGCATGAGCTAAGGCAATGAAGGACCGTACAGGCTACTGGAAAAAGAATCTTCGTTTGCTCACGATCCTGCTGAGCGTTTGGTTCATTGTGAGTTTTGGTTTCGGGATCCTCTTTGTAGATGTGCTCAATACCGTACGTATCGGTGGCTTCAAACTGGGGTTCTGGTTTGCCCAGCAGGGATCGATCTACGTCTTCATTGCGCTGATCTTCATCTACGTGCAGAGAATGAACCGCCTGGAAAAGGAATACGATCTGGACGAATAAAGGAAGGCTGCCGTGGATATTCTCAGCTGGACCTATTTGATCGTTGGCATCACCTTCGCCCTGTACATCGGCATTGCGATCTGGTCCAAAGCGGGGAGCACCAAAGAATTTTACGTTGCCGGAGGCGGCATATCCCCCTTGGCCAACGGCATGGCCACTGCAGCCGATTGGATGTCTGCAGCCTCTTTCATTTCCATGGCTGGGCTGATCTCCTTCAGCGGATATGACGGTTCGGTCTATCTGATGGGCTGGACAGGTGGATATGTGCTGCTGGCCCTTCTGCTCGCCCCCTACCTGCGGAAATTTGGAAAATTCACGGTGCCTGCCTTCATTGGTGACCGCTACTACTCCAATACGGCCCGTACCGTGGCGGTGGTCGCTGCCCTTTTTGTCTCATTCACGTATGTGGCCGGTCAGATGCGCGGCGTGGGTGTCGTCTTTGGAAGATATCTCGAGCCCCTGCTCAGTTCGATCGAAATATTTGGCCTGGACAACACGGGAAAAGGAGTGGTCATCGGTATGGTCGTCGTATTCTTTTATGCAGTGATCGGAGGGATGAAAGGCATCACCTATACCCAGGTGGCCCAGTTCTGTGTATTGATCTTCGCCTTCATGGTGCCCGCCATCTTTCTGAGTATGATGCTGGTGGATTCACCCATTCCGCAGATCGGATTCGGAGGAAAGGTAGCGGACGGCTCATACTTGCTGGATCGACTGGATGGCGTTCTGACCGAATTGGGATTTTCCGCCTACACAGAAGGCAGCCGGTCCACCATCGACATCTTTTGTATCACGGCGGCACTCATGCTGGGAACAGCTGGTCTCCCCCACGTAATCGTTCGCTTCTTTACCGTACCCAAAGTCCGGGACGCGCGAAAGTCGGCGGGTTACGCCCTGGCGTTCATTGCCATCTTGTACACCACGGCGCCGGCTGTCGCTGCCTTTGGGATGTACAACATGCTCGAAAGCATTCAGAACAAAGAAGTCTCAGAACTTCCGCAGTGGGTGAGCAACTGGCGGGAAACCGGACTGATCGCCATTCAAGACAAGAATTCGGACGGAAAGGTGCAGTATGCAAGCGATGCCACCCAAAATGAGCTGACGATCGACAAGGACATCATGGTGCTGGCCAACCCGGAGATCGCCCAACTGCCCAATTGGGTCATTGGTCTGGTGGCGGCTGGCGGACTGGCGGCGGCACTCAGCACGGCTGCGGGTCTTCTTCTGGTGATCTCTACATCCATCTCCCACGATCTGATCAAGATGCAGATCAACCCAGCCATATCCGAAAAAGGTGAACTGCTCGCTGCTCGGGCAGCGGCTGTGGGAGCGGTGATCCTCGCCGGCTATTTTGGCATCCATCCACCGGACTATGTCGCTGCTGTAGTGGCTTTGGCCTTTGGCCTGGCTTCGGCTTCCTTTTTTCCCGCGCTTTTGATGGGCATTTTTTCCAAAAAAATGAATAAGGAAGGTGCGGTCTCTGGCATGATCGCAGGATTGGGGCTGACCCTGTTCTACATCCTCAAATTCAAATTCGGTCTTTTTGGAGGCGGCGGCCCGGAAGCTTATTGGTTTGGCGTTTCGCCTGAGGGATTCGGTCTGTTTGGAACGCTCATCAATTTTGTGGTGGCCTTCTGCGTCTCGCGTCTCACTCCATTGCCTCCGGAGCACATCTCAGATCTGGTAGAGCATATCCGCGTGCCAAAAGGTGCTGGACAAGCGATGGACCACTGATGAACAGAATCTGTGGGAGTGTATCTTCGAACCACAACTGTTTTGTTTTCCAACTGACCTGAACGCATTGGCCGCATGAGTCATTATTATATAAATAGTCCCGAAGAATACCGAGAAGCCTGCCGCAAAAGCACCGAAGATCCAGAAGCTTTCTGGGCGGAGATCGCAGAGCATTTTCAATGGATGAAAAAATGGGATTCCGTGCTGTCCTGGGATTTCGATGGACCGGACGTACGCTGGTTCAATGACGCAAAACTAAACATCACAGAAAACTGCCTCGATAGGCATCTTGAGGAAAGATCGGACGAACTGGCTCTGATCTGGGAACCCAATGAGCCTTCAGAGGATTCGATTCAATTCACCTACGGCCAACTGCACGAGGAGGTCTGTCGGTACGCCAATGTGCTCAAGAAGAACGGAGTGAACAAAGGAGATCGGGTGGCCATCTATCTGCCCATGATCCCCGATCTGGCGATCGCCGCGCTGGCTTGTGCCCGCATTGGTGCCGTACACAGCATTGTATTTGCCGGATTTTCAGCCCAGGCATTGGCCGACCGCATAAACGATGCTCAGGCCAGTGCAGTGCTTACTTCAGACGGCATGTACAGGGGGAACAAGAAACTCCCGGTCAAAGCCATCGTGGACGAAGCGCTTGAGCATTGTCCAAGCGTGCACACCGTACTGGTTTCCAAACGAACTGAGGAGGAGGTCCCCATGCAATCGGAAAGGGATCGCTTTTTGGCAGATGAACTCAAGACGGTGCCATCCAGTTGCCCGGCAGAACCGATGGATTCAGAAGATATGCTCTTCATCCTCTACACCTCAGGTTCCACCGGAAAGCCCAAGGGAGTGGTCCACAGCTGTGGCGGATACATGGTCTATGCGGCCTATTCTTTTCAGAACGTATTTCAGTATAAAGCCGGAGACGTCTATTGGTGCTCTGCAGACATCGGGTGGATCACAGGGCATTCATATATCCTCTATGGACCTCTTTTGAATGCTGCGACCACCATGATGTTCGAAGGGGTGCCCACCTATCCCGATGCGGGACGATTCTGGGAGATCTGCGACAAATACCAGGTGAATCAATTCTATACTGCGCCCACGGCGATCCGCGCCCTGATGGCCCAGGGAGATGCGCACGTGGAAAAGGCCCAACTCGATAGCCTGAAAGTGATCGGCTCGGTCGGTGAACCGATCAATGAAGAAGCCTGGCATTGGTATCACGACAAGGTGGGAAAAGGACGATGCCCGGTGGTAGACACCTGGTGGCAAACCGAAACAGGCGGTATCATGATCAGCGGACTGGGCCCTCATTCGCCCATGAAGGCCAGCCATGCCGGCCTCCCTCTGCCCGGCATCCAGACGGTCCTTCTGGATCAGGAGGGAAATGAGATCCTGGAAAATGAAGTCGAGGGCTATCTCTGTGTGAAGTTCCCCTGGCCGAGCATGCTCCGGACGACCTATGGCGACCACGAACGCTGCAAGAACACCTACTTCAGTAATTACCCAGGGCATTATTTCACCGGAGACGGTGCCAAAAGAGACGCCGATGGCTTGTACCGCATCATCGGACGGGTGGACGATGTGATCAACGTATCGGGGCATCGGTTCGGGACAGCAGAGATCGAGAATGCCTTGAACCAGGACCAAAGAGTAGCAGAATCTGCTGTAGTGGGCTATCCACACGACATCAAAGGACAGGGCATCTATGCCTATGTCATCCTGAAAGATCCGATGGATGCAGGCAGCGCCATGGAAGCTTCTCTGGTGGAATCTGTGGTACGCGAGATCGGAAAGATCGCTCGGCCCGACAAGATCCAGTTCGTACCTGGCCTGCCCAAGACGCGTTCGGGAAAGATCATGCGGCGCATCTTGAGAAAGATCGCTGAGGGAGAGGCCGGCTCACTGGGAGACACCTCCACCCTGCTCGACCCAGGCGTGGTGGAAACCATCAAGGCCGGAGCACTTTGACTCTTAAGAGCCAGAGGCAGATAAATCGCTTGCTGCTCAAATCTTGAGTTCGGAACGAACGCTTATCCTGCGCAACCGCAGAGTGGAACTTGAGCTGGAGCGGCCCGGGATCGGTTACAACGGAACCCGCTTCGATCAAACGGGAAAGATCCTGAAATGCAGCATGGACGGCATATCCGTCTGCAGTCAGGAATGGCCGGTGGACCGAATGCGCACTCACCTGGGCATTGGATTCATGAATGAATTCGACATGCAGCACCCCCCGGGTTTTGATGAAGCCGAGCTGGGTGAAAGATTCCTCAAGATCGGTGTGGGTGCCTTGCAAAAAGAGGAAGCGACCTATGATTTTCTCAAAAGGCATTCATGCATGGCCAGTGAATGCTCCTTAAGGCACACTCAGGATGAAGTGTGGATCAAGAGCCAAAGTCCTGAAGTGCTGGGCTACGCTTGCGCCTTGGACAAACACATCCGCCTCACAGAAAAGGGCTTTTCCATTGGCTACGGACTCCAGAACCTCGGGTCGAAAGTCCTTCGTGTCCAGGAATATGTGCACAATTTCCTCGCCTTCGACGGGCATCCCATTGGGCCTGCCTACCGCATCGACCTCCCCCATTCCATCGATACCTCTTCACTGAACGAATATGTGGATGAACTCAATGCCGTTTCGATCGGCGACCGCCACATCGGATTTCGCAAGCCAATCGAGCAGCCCATTTTCCTGAAGAGTCTTGGAACAGGTACGATTGCAGCACCTTCCTGGCAACTCAGCCACGAAGCGATCGACTGGGTACTCACAGAATCTGTGGACAGACCCTTGACAGGCATCCATTTATGGGCGTGGGGGCACGTGATCAGCCCCGAACTGTTTGTGAACCTCCAAGTACCCTGCGGAGCAGAGGTGAAATGGGAAAGGCGTTTTGAGTTCCATAAAAAAGCCCCGCTCGGGCGGGGCTGAAGAAATGAGCAACGGATCCGATCAGACGATCATTCCTGCTGCTACGGTCTCGTTGGTCGTTTCATCCACCAAAATGATGCTGCCCGTTTGGCGATTCCTTCTATACGGATCGTTGATGATGGGCTTGGTGGTCCGCAGGTGCACTTTGACGATGTCGTTCATGCCAGCGGTCTTGTCGTCCATATTGCGCGTCAGATCGCTGATATTCACCTTGTAGACCACCTCTTTGATCATGGCGCGGCACTCGCT